>CAYJEC010000054.1:0-2911 GCA_964369025.1 uncultured Ideonella sp.
CGCTCATGGCCTCCAGCGCGGCGTCGTTGGCGGCATGGCCGGCGCGCTCGAGCTTGGCTCGGCTGACGATCTCCATCACCTTGGCAGCCTGCGCGCCGCCCATCACCGCGGTGCGGGCGCTGGGCCAACTGAAGATGAACCGGGGGTCGAATCCCCGGCCGCACATGCCGTAGTTGCCGGCACCGAAGGAGCCGCCCAGCACCACGGTGAACTTGGGCACGCGGGCATTCGCGACGGCCTGGATCATCTTGCTGCCATGCTTGATGGCGCCAGCCCGCTCGGCCTCGCGGCCCACCATGTAGCCGGTGGTGTTCTGCAAGAAGACCAGCGGCGTGCCGCTCTGGTCGCAAAGCTGGATAAATTGCGCGGCCTTGGTGGAGCCGGTGGGCTGGATCGGGCCGTTGTTGCCGATCAGGCCGATGCGGTGACCGCCGAGCCTGGCATGGCCGCAGACGGTGTCGGGCGAAAAGGGCGCCTTGAACTCAAGGAAGTCCGAGCCATCGACGAGCCGGGCGATGACCTCGCGAACATCGTACGGCTCGCGTTCATCGGCTGGCACGACGCCCATCAGGTCCTCGGCCGAGAACAGCGGCTCGGGCGCGGTTGTGGTGGTCGCCGTGGTGTCCCAAGGCAACTGGTCGAGCAGTTCGCGCACCAATGCGAGCGCATGCGCGTCGTTCTCCGCCAGGTACTCGCCCAGGCCGGTGACCTGGCTGTGGGTCTCGGCGCCGCCCAGATCCTCTTCGGTGGCGTCCTCGCCGATGGCAGCCTTCACCAGCGGCGGGCCCGCCAGGAAGATGTTGCTTCGCCCGCGCACCAGCACCACGTAGTCCGACAGGCCGGGCAGGTAGGCGCCGCCAGCGGTGGACGAGCCATGCACCACGGCGATTTGCGGTATCCCCGCCGCCGACAGGCGCGCCTGGTTGGCGAAGCTGCGGCCACCTTCGACGAACATCTCGCTTTGGTACATCAGGTTCGCGCCGCCCGACTCCACCAGGTAGATCAAGGGAAGTTTGTTCTCGGCCGCGATCTCCTGCGCCCGCAAGGCCTTCTTCAAGCCCATCGGGGCCACCGTGCCGCCCTTGATCGCCGAGTCGCTGGCCGACACCAGCACCCGCTTGCCGGAGACCACGCCAATGCCGACGATGGAGCCACCGCCCATCACGGACTTCTTGCCATCGTCGTCGTGCATGCCGAGCCCGGCCAGTGGCGACAGCTCCAGGAAGGCAGTGCCGCGGTCCAGCAGGCGGGCCACCCGCTCTCGGGGCAGCAACTGCCCGCGCTGCTCGAACTTGTCGGCCTTGGCGGCGGACTCGGCGACCACCTTCTCCTGCAAAGCACGGATTCCGGCCAGTTTCTCGGCCATGCTCGCAGCGTTGGCCTGGAAGGCGGCCGAGCGCGGGTTCAACCCGCTGCCAAGAACGGTCATGGCTTGAGTACCTCGGGCGTCACCGCGCGGTGAAAGCCCTGGTAAGGCACCGCGCGGTCATGGTCGATGCTCGGGTAGATGGCGCTGCCCAGCGATGCGCCGCCGTCGATCTGCAAGGTGACGCCGGTGATGAACGAGGCGCCGGGCGAGAGCAGGAAGACGATTGCCGAAGCGACCTCGGCCTCTGTGGCCAGGCGGCGCAGCGGTACGTGATTCTTCAGCTTGGGGATGATGGCCTTCATCGCGCCGCCGTAGGTGTCCATCCCGCTGCTGGCCACCCAGCCGGGGGCGACCGCGTTGACGCGGACGCCGCAGTGTGCCCACTCGAAGGCGGCAGTCTGTGTCAAGTTGGCCATACCGGCGCGGGCGGCGCCGGAGTGCGCCATGCCGGGCATTCCGTTGCGAAAGTCCGCCGTCATGTTGACGATGGCGCCGCCGTGCTGCTGCAGGCTGGCCAGGAACAGCTCGCGCATCATCAGGAAGCCGCCGGTCAGGTTGTTGGCCACCACCGCATCGAAGCCGCGCTTGCTGATCGCCATCATCGGTGCCGGGAACTGGCCGCCGGCGTTGTTGACCAGGCAGTGAACAGGGCCGCCGCTGGCAGCTTCGGCGACCTGCGCCTTCACCGCGTCTTCGTCCCGGATGTCAAAGGCCCGCCATTCGCAGTAGCCGCCGTCCTCGGTGATCTCGGACGCCACGCGCTCCAGTTTGTCGGCCGTGCGGCCGCTGATGATCACCTGCGCGCCCAAGGCGGCCAGTTCGTGCGCCACGCAGCGGCCGATCCCGGAGCCACCGCCGGTGACCCAGATGCGCTGCCCGGTGAACAAGCCAGGGCGGAACACGCTGTCGTAACGCGTGGGCATGCGAAGCCTCCTCAAGGCAGAAGCAGGAACGGACGCAAGGGTAACGTTAACGTCATCTGTATGGCTATTAGGTGATTACGCTAGTGCCGGATGGAGATGTGCCGCCTAAAGTGCGGGCTCATGCGTGAGCCGCACGTCGCGGCCTGCCTTGTCCCACTGGAGCAATGTATGGATCTGCAAGCCGCCACCACCGCCCTGAGAGAGAAGGTCGGCAACGACTGCGGCCTAGGCACCACACTCAAGTTCGATTGCGGCGCTGACGGCGTGGTGGTGATCGACGGCAGCTCGGTGCCGAACACGGTCGGCAACGACGACCGCGAAACCGCCTGCACCGTGGCGCTGAACCTTGCCACCCTGGGCGACCTCCTCAGCGGCGAACTGGAGCCCACCACCGGCTTCATGATGGGCAAGTTCAAGGTCAGTGGTGACATGAGCGTGGCCCTCAAGCTGCAACGCGTGCTCTGACGGCGTTTGCCATGGCTCGACAGGAGGAGCCCGCCGCGCTGTCGCCACAAGAGGCGGTGGCCGAGCACCGCGAAGATGCCACCGGCGACCTGTTCGGCATCACCGAGCTGTGCCGCGAGTTCGGCATCACGCTGCGCACCATCCGCTTCTACGA
>CAYJEC010000054.1:2921-11751 GCA_964369025.1 uncultured Ideonella sp.
CTTCATCACTATGATAAAGATCCTCTTCTACTAAGACAAGGTTCTGCTCGCCCCGCGCCGAGTCAGCTGCGCCCGGGTCTACACCCGTATCGACCGGGCGCGGCTGTCGTTGATCCTGCGCGCCAAGGCCATCGGCTCCTCGCTGGCAGAGATCAAGCACTATCTCGACCTGTACGGTACCCATGGCGAAGGCCGGGTGCAGCAGATGAAGTTCGTGTTGCAGCGCACCGACCAGGCCATTGCGGAACTGCAGCAGCGCCGCGCCCACATCGACGCCACGCTGGCCGAGCTGAGGGTGATCAACGACACGGTCCGGCGCGGTCTTGCCGAGCGCCGCTGAACAAGGGCAGACCATGGACGACGAGGACCTCGGCTTCACCTGGCAGCGCATGAAGAACGGCGAAGTGCGCGTGCTGCACCGCGGCCGCCTGGCCAGCACCCTGCGGGGCCGAGATGCGGCCGACTTTCTGGCCGAGGCCGAGGGGGCCGATGCTGCCAGCCTGCAACAGACGTTGGCCCGGGTCACAGGCAACTACAAGCGGGGCAACGAGCGCAGCGCCGCCGCCCACCCGCGCAACAAGGCATCTCGATGACCGACGCTTTCATCTACGACCACGTTCGAACGCCTCGAGGCAAGGGCAAGAAGGACGGCGGCCTGCATCAGGCCAGCCCGGTGTGGCTGTTACGCGGCCTGCTCAAGGCCTTGGAGCGGCGCAACGACCTGGACACAGCGTTGGTGGACGACGTCGTGCTCGGTTGCGTGACCCCGGTGGGCGAGCAGGGCGCCGACATTGCCCGCACCGCGGTGCTGGACGCCGACTGGGCGCAGACGGTGGCCGGCGTGACCCTGAGCCGCTTCTGCGCCTCTGGCCTGGAGGCGGTGAACCTGGCTGCTGCCAAGGTGAAGAGCGGCCTGGAGGACATGGTGGTGGCCGGCGGCGTCGAGAGCATGAGCCGATGGGCCATGGGCAGTGACGGAGGGGCTTGGGTGATGGACCCGCGGGTCAACCAGCACCTGGGTTTTGTGCCGCAAGGCATCGGCGCCGACCTGATCGCCACGCTGGAGGGCTGGAGCCGTGCCGACGTCGATGCCTATGCCGCCCGCTCGCACCAGCGCGCGACAGTGGCACGCGCCGAGGGCAGGTTCGCGAGATCCGTCGTGCCGGTTCATGACATCGCGGGGCTGCAACTGCTGGCCGAAGACGAGACCATCCGCCCCGCGACCACGCCCGATACGCTGGCCAGGCTGGAGCCCAGTTTCGCGATGGTGGGCCAGATGGGCTTCGACGCGACGGCGCTGCGCAAGTACACAACGGTCGAGCGGATTCATCATGTGCACCACGCTGGCAACTCCTCCGGCATCGTCGATGGCGCGGCATTGATGCTGATCGGTTCCGCCGAAGCCGGGCGGCGCGCCGGCCTGAGGCCGAGAGGTCGCATCCGCAGCATGGCGGTGATCGGTTCCGAGCCCACCATCATGCTGACCGGCCCGGCGCCGTCGTGCCGCAAGGCGTTGGCCAAGGCGGGCATGGCGCCAGCGGACATCGACCTCTGGGAGGTCAACGAGGCCTTCGCCGCCGTGCCGATGAAGTGCGCCCGGGAACTCGGCGTCGACCTGGACCGGGTCAACGTCAACGGTGGGGCCATCGCGATGGGCCACCCGCTGGGGGCCACGGGCTGCATCATCCTCGGCACCCTGCTCGACGAACTGGAGCGCCGCGACCTGGCCACGGGTTGCGCCACGCTGTGCGTCGGCGGCGGCATGGGCATCGCCACCATCATCGAGCGGACTTGAATCCCATGAGCGCCATCACCTTCGAACTCGGCGCCGACGGCGTCGTGCTGGCCACCATGGATCTGGCTGGCAAGCCAATGAATGTCATCGACGACGAGATGGCCGCAGCGCTGGCCGGGCTCGTCGAGCGGCTGGAAAGCGATGCGGGGGTCAAGGGCCTGATCCTGGCCTCCGGCAAGAAGGATTTCTTCGCCGGCGCAGATGTCGACAGGCTGTGGGCCATCACCACGGCGAAGCAGGCTTTCGACGAGTCGATGCGCTTCAAGGCCTTCCTGCGGCGCATCGAGCGTGCAGGCAAGCCGGTGGTGGCAGCCCTCCACGGCCGCTGCCTGGGCGGCGGGCTGGAGATGGCGATGGCCTGCCATCACCGCATCGTTCTGGATGACGGCCAGGCGCGGCTCGGGTTGCCAGAGGTCAAGCTGGGCCTGCTGCCCGGCGGCGGTGGCACGCAGCGCCTGCCGCGCCTGGTGGGCATGCAGCAGGCGCTGCAATGGATGGGCGAGGGCACGGAGGTGCGTGCAGCGCAGGCCTTGTCCAGCGGGCTGGTGCATGCGCTGGCCAAGACACGTGACGAGATGCTGGCCCTGGCGCGCGCCTGGATCGCCGCCAACCCGAAGCCGCAGCAGCCGTGGGATTCGCCGAAGTTCCGTTATCCCGGTGGCGACTCGCGCTCGCCCGGCGTGGTGCAGATGCTGGCGATAGCGCCCTCGATGGCCAGCGCCAGGAGCCAGGGCAACTACCCGGCGCTGACCCACATCATGAGCAGCGTGTTCGAGGGCGGGCTGGTTGACTTCGATTCGGCGCTGGCCATCGAGAGCCGCTACTTTGCGGCCTGCGTGGTCAGCCCCCAGAGCCGGAACCTGATCGGCACCCTGTGGTACCAGTTAGGGGCGATCAAGAAGGGCGCCTCGCGGCCACCTGGCCCCGCACCGGCCATCGTGCGCCGGCTCGGCATTCTCGGTGCCGGCATGATGGGCGCGGGCATCGCCCACGTTTCCGCCCAGGCCGGCGTCGAGGTGGTGCTGCTGGACACCTCGGCAGAAAACGCCGCCAAGGGCAAGGCCTACAGCCAGGGCCTTCTCGACAAGGCGGTGAAGAAGGGCCGCCGCACGGCCGAGCAGCGCGATGCGCTGCTGGCCCGCATCACCCCAACGGCTGACCACACTGACCTGCGAGGCTGCGATCTGGTGATCGAGGCGGTGTTCGAGGACCGGGCGGTCAAGGCCGATGTCACTCGCCAGGCCGAGGCACAACTCGGCGAGCAGGCCGTGTTCGCCTCCAACACATCCACCTTGCCGATCACCGGCCTGGCGCAAGCCAGCGTGCGGCCGGTGAACTTCATCGGCCTGCATTTCTTCTCGCCGGTGGACAAGATGCCGCTGGTCGAGATCATCGTTGGCGCCGCGACCAGCGACGAGACGCTGGCCAAGGCGTTCGACTATGTGCTGCAGATCGGCAAGACGCCCATTGTCGTCAACGACAGCAGGGGCTTCTACACCAGCCGGGTTTTCGCCACCTATGTGATGGAAGGCCTGGCGATGCTGAAGGAGGGTGTGCACCCGCGCCACATCGAGATGGCCGGGCTGAAGGCCGGCATGCCGATGCCGCCGCTGGCGCTGCAGGACGAGGTCAGCCTGTCTCTGGGGGTGCATGTGGCCGACCAGACCCGGAGGGATCTGGCCGCGGAGGGCAGGGCCTACGTCGAGCACCCGGGTGAGACGGTGATGCGCCAGCTGTGTGAGCTGGGCCGCGTCGGCAAGAAGGCCGGCCGGGGCTTCTACGACTGGTCGGGTGGCGACAAGACGCTTTGGCCTGGTCTAGGGGAGCTCTTCCCCGTGGCCGCCGAACAGCCGAGCCAACAGGATCTGATCGACCGCTTGATGTTCGCTCAAGCCAATGAGGCTGCGCGCTGCCTGCAGGAGGGTGTGCTGCGCTCGGTGGCCGACGGCAACGTGGGCAGCATCCTCGGCTGGGGTTTCGCGCCTTTCCAAGGTGGCGCGCTGCAATACATCAACAGCGTGGGGCCGGCTCGGTTCGTGGCGCGGGCCCATGAACTGGCGGCTCGGCACGGGCCAAGGTTCGAGCCAGCCTCCAACATCGTGGCGCTGGCGGAACAGGGTGGCTTGTTCGAGCAGCGCACGCCCAACTGAGCGCACGAGCACCCGAGCGGTGTCAGCATGTGTCGCCGGAGTCTCTGGCGAGGGCTTTGGTAACAAGCCGGTGGCGTACCCCGTCTAGAGTCGGCGCCACGGTGGCTTCCTGTCGAGGCTGCACAGCGACGGGAAACGCCATGGGGTCGAGACCAGACGGGAAGCAGGCAGCCAAAGCTGGGTGGGCCGCAGTGCTTGTTGCCGGGCTGGCCGGCTGCGGCGGTGCAGGTGACGGCACTGCCCCGGAGCCTGAATCCCAAACGACGAGCGCCCAACAGACCGACCCGTTCGAGGGCCTGTCGATGCGGCCTGATGCGGTGCAGGAAGACGCGGTGCGCCTGGCCCAACAGGCCAGCTTCGGCCCGAGCGGCGCCTTGCTGAAGGACATCCGTCGCCTGGGCCCTACCGATTGGGTGGCGCAGCAGCTGGCTGCCAGCGGCTCGGTCTATACCAGCGGTGGGGACGACAAGATCCACCGCAACACAAGCCCCCTTTTCTTCTGCGACACGCCTGGGCAGGCGGACAACGAGTTCTGCTGGCGTGACTGGTTCTCCACCGAGCCGCTGACCTGGGATTTCTACCGCAACGCGGTGGAAAAGCCCGACCAACTCCGCCAGCGTGTGGCCCTGGCGTTGCAGCAGGTGTTCGTGGTCAGTGGTGACCATGTCTACGGCACCTACGGCTTTCGCAACTACCACAACATGCTGCTGGAGAACGCCTTCGGCAACTACCGCGAGTTGCTTCGGCGGGTGACGCTGGCGCCGGTGATGGGGCAGTTCCTGAACCACGTCAACAACGACAAGCTGCTGCCCAACGAGAACTTCGCGCGTGAGTTGCTGCAACTGTTCTCGCTCGGCACCTGCAAGCTGCAGCCCAGCGGCAAGCTGAGCGGCGGATCCTGTAAACCGGTCTACGACAACAACCTGGTGCGCAACTACGCCTATGCCCTGACCGGGTGGACTTACCCCAAAGGCGGCAAGACCGCCTGGGGCTGCTGGCCGGCCGGCACGAACTGCGAGTACATGGGCGGCGACATGGTGGCCGCACCGGCGCTGCGCGATGGCAACGATCGCAAGCTGTTGTCCGGCATCACTGTGCCGGCCGGTGCCACCGCGCCCAAAGCGCTCGAGAAGGTGCTGGACAGCTTGATGCAGCACCCCAACCTGGCGCCTTTCGTCAGCCAGCGCCTGATTCAGCAGCTGGTCTCCAGCAATCCGTCCGGCGAATACGTTCAACGCGTGGGCCAGGCCTTCAGTTCCGGTAGTTTCACCGGTGGCGGGCGCAGCTTCGGAGCGGGCGTTCCTGGCGACATGAGCGCCACGGTGGCGGCCGTGCTTCTGGACCCGGAGGCCCGCGGCGCCGACTGGGACGCCGCGCGACGCGGCCACCTGCGCGAGCCCATCCTGCAGATGACCGGCGCGCTTCGTGCGCTGAACGGCCACACCGACGGCGCGGCGCTGGTCTGGTGGTGGGGTGAGAACCTGAGGCAGCCGGTGTTCCGCGCGCCTTCGGTGTTCAACTTCTACCCACCTGACTACCCGGTGGCCGGCACCTCACTGGTCGGGCCGGAGTTCGGCATACACAACGCCAACACCGCACTGGGGCGCTTGAACTACCTGACCTTTCTTCTTGATTGGGGTGGCGCTGGGCCTGACCCGGATGTGCCCGGTGCCATCGGCACGCGGGTGGACCTGGCCAGCTTCCTGCCCAAGGCTGCCGACGCGGCCGGGCTCGTCGACGGTCTGTCCAGCCTGACTCTGGGCCGCACCCTGGCCAGCGGCCCGCGCGCCAAGGTGATCACCGCCGTCTCATGGTGGACGGCTCAGACCGACTCGGCCAACTGGCAACTGAACCGGGTGCGCACCGCCGCGTACCTGGTACTGGGTTCGCCCGACTACCAAGTGCAGCGTTGATCCAGGAGCCCACCATGTCCCAAACCAAACTGACCCGCCGTGCCTGGCTGCAACGCAGTGGCGGCCTGGCCGCAGGTGCCCTGGGCGCCACAGGTCTCGGTTCGCTGCTGCTCGGCGCCCGCCCGGCCTATGCGGCCGACTACAAGGCCTTGGTCTGCGTCTTCCTTTACGGCGGCTGCGACGGCATGAACCTCGTGGTGCCGACCGACCTCGCACGGCACAACCAGTACGCGGCAGTGCGGGGGCCTTTGGGCTTGCCGCGCGGCAGACTGGTCGCCCTGGCCGGATCGGACTACGGCCTGCACCCGGCCTTGCAGGCCCTGCAGCCGTTCTGGAACGACCAATCGTTGGCGCCGGTGTTCAACCTGGGCCCGCTGGCGGCTCCCTTAACCAAGGCGCAGTACCTGGCAGAACCGGATGGCAGCCCTCTGATCCCTGACGCACTGTTCTCGCACTCGGATCAGCAGACCCAGTGGGAGACAGCCAGCACCGACACGCTCAGCCGCACCGGCTGGGGAGGGCGCGCATCGTCCGCCCTGGGCACGGTGAACCCGGTGATCTCGGTCGGTGGCAACGGGCGCTTCGGTGTCGAGACATTGCGCACGCCGTTGGTGCTGCCCGGGCCAGGTGAAAACTTCGGTGCCTATGGGCTCCGGCCGGAGGACACGGTATGGACGCCCAACCGCCTGCGCCGCGAGGCCATCGACGCGTTGTATGCCGAGCCGCAAGGGCCGGTGCTGGCAGACGCCTACCGCGGCCAGCAGGCCACGGCCTTCGAGATGTCTGAGCGCCTGGCCGGCATCGTGGGCTCGGTGCCGGGCGATGCCGGCTCCTCGCCGGAGATCGACAGCGCGTTTGCTCCGTTGATCGTCAATGGCCAGGTCAGTGGGGACCTGGCCCGGCAGCTGTACCAGGTGGCCAAGCTGATCCGCTCCAACGCGCAGGTGCAGGGCAACCGCCAGATCTTCCTGGCCCAGGCCGGCGGTTTTGACACCCACAGTGGCCAGGTGGCGGCCGACGACGCCACCGCCGGCTTGCATGCCGGGCTCTTGCGCGGCCTGGGTGATGCATTGGCAGCTTTCCAGCGAGCCATGCAAAACCTTGGGCTGGCCGGTGCGGTGACCACCTTCACCCAAAGCGACTTCGGCCGGACCTTCGCACCCAACTCCACGCTCGGCACCGACCACGCCTGGGGCAACCATCAGCTCGTGCTGGGTGGTTCGGTGAAGGGCCGGCTCACGTATGGCCGCTACCCCGAGCTGGTGCTGGGCGGGCCCGACGACGTCGGCGTGGAGTCTTGGGAGCTCCAAGGCCGATGGCTGCCCGGCAGCAGCGTCGACCAGTATGCCGCCACATTGCTGGCGTGGTTCGGTGCCACCAGTGCGCAGCTCGACAGCATCCTGCCCCACCTGCCCAACTTCGGCAGCGCACGCAACATGGGCTTCGTGTAGGGGCGGCACAAGTCGGCGCATGCGCTATCGTGCGCGCCGTGTCCTTCGCACTTGTCTCATCCTCCGGACGCCACGCCCGTCTCGACGCCCTGCGTGGCGCGGCCATTGTGTGGATGGCGATCTTCCACTTCTGCTTCGACCTGAACTACTACGGCTACTTCAGCCCACGCCAGCAGTTCCAGGTGGATCCGTTCTGGACCATGCAGCGCGCCTGCATCGTCACGCTGTTCCTGTTTTGCGCCGGACTGGGCCAGGCTGTGGCGCTGCAGGCGGGCCAGTCGTGGCCGCGCTTCTGGCGCCGCTGGGCCCAGGTGGCGGGCTGTGCGGTGCTGGTGTCGGCCGGCTCCGCACTGATGTTCCCGCGCAGCTGGATCAGCTTCGGCGTGCTGCACGGCATCGCCGTGATGTTGGTGGTGGTCCGGCTGATCGCGCCGCCGTTGCTGGCTCGCGGTGCAGGCGGGTTGGGTGCACTGCTCATGCTGGGAGCGCTGGCATTGGCGTTGCCGCGCTGGATCCACCACCCGATGTTCGACAGCCGCTGGACCAACTGGACCGGGCTGGTCACGCGCCTGCCGTTGACCGAGGACTACGTGCCCGTGCTGCCATGGCTGGGTGTGCTGCTGTGGGGCGTGGCTGCCGGCACCTGGGTGCTGCGCCAGCGCCCGGCCTGGATGGCGGGCGGTCTGCCTGGCTTGGCGCGGCCGCTCGCTGTGCTGGGCGGCTGGTCGCTCAGTTTCTACATGCTGCACCAGCCGGTGTTGATCGGCGGCATCCTGGCCTGGAAGGCGCTCGCCACCTGATCGCGCTGCGGGCGGTGGGGCTGGTACCCTTGTCGCCCATGAGTGCACGCATCCTGTTCGGCTTCCATGCTGTGACTGTCCGCCTGAAGACGGCGCCCGCGTCGATCAGCGAGATCCACGTCGACACGGCCCGGCGCGACGCCCGCATGCGCGGCTTCGTCGATCGCGCCCGCGAGGCTGGTGCCCGGGTGGTCGACAGCGACGACGTTCGGCTGTCCAAGCTGGCCGGCAACGGCCGCCACCAGGGGGTGGTGGCCCGCGTCGAGCCGCTGCCGCCGACCCACTCGCTCGACGAGGTGCTTGAGGGCGTCGAAGCGGCCAAGGAAGACCCGCCCTTGGTGCTGGTGCTCGACGGTGTGACCGACCCACACAACCTGGGCGCCTGCCTCCGCGTTGCCGATGGGGCCGGCGCGCACGCCGTGGTCGCTCCCAAGGACCACGCGGTGGGCCTGAACGCCACGGTGGCCAAGGTTGCCTCGGGGGCGGCCGAAACCGTGCCCTACCTGATGGTGACCAACCTGGCGCGCTGCCTGAACGAGATGAAGGAGCGCGGCATCCGCATCGTCGGCACCAGCGACGACGCGACCCAGACGCTGTACGACGTCGACCTCAGCGGGCCGGTCGCGCTGGTGCTTGGTGCCGAGGGCGCGGGGATGCGCCAACTCACCCGCAAGACCTGCGACGAACTGGTCAGCATCCCGATGGCCGGTGCGGTCGAGAG
>CAYJEC010000055.1:0-11695 GCA_964369025.1 uncultured Ideonella sp.
GCTGAACAGCACGCCGGCCAGGAACCAGGCCCAGCGGCTGTCCACTGACCTGGCGGGCGTCTGGGATGCGGCATCCGATGGCTGCTCGGCCTCGAACGCCGCGACGATGGCCTGCGCCGAGGCCAAGTCCTCGTCGTCGACGACCACGCGCACCAGGCCGCGAGCCGGCAACTGGCCGATGGCACCCTGCAGGTACTCGCCCTCGATCCGGCCTGCCACCCCCTGCTGTTGAAGCAGGTTCAGCACCATGTGGGCCTCGACCGCGTGGGCCGCCTCGAACACCGTCGTCATGGCGGGATCATGACCGAATTCGGGCCGTCTGCGCAGCGCCGGGCGAGCCGGTCGCCTTGCACCAGTCGCTCTACTTCACCCAGGTGTTGAGCTGGATGATGGGCAGCAGCACCGACAGCACGATGAGCATCACCATCACGCCCATGGCGACGATGAGCAGCGGCTCCAGCAGGGTGGCAATGGCCAGCGCACGGCGCTGCACCTCGCTACCGAGCTGGCGTGCGGCGCGGTCAAGCATGGCCGGCAGCTTGCCGGTCTGCTCGCCGAGCCGGGCGAACATCGCCAGCAGGCCCGGGAAACGCTTCTTGGCGGCCAGGGCCGACGCGAGCGGCGCACCCTCGCGCACCTGCACCAGAGCGGCCATCGCGTCAGCCCGCATGGCACGGTTGCCCAGCGTCTCGGCGGCTGCCTGCAGTGCCTTCAGGATCGGCACCCCAGCACCCGCCAGCATGGCCAGAGTGCCGGCGAAGCGGGCGGCGTTGTAGCCGCGGGCGAGGCGGCCGAACAGCGGCAGGCGCAGAAAGGCAGCGTCGAAGCGCTCGCGGAAGGCCTCGTTGCGAAGCGAGAAGCTGAGCATCGCGCCACCGGCTGCCAACAACACCAGCACATAGAGGCCGTAGTTGCGCACGAAGGCGCTGATGTTGAGCATCGCCACCGTCAGGGTGGGCAAGGCCCGCTTGCTGCTGGTGAACACCGAGGCGACTTGCGGCACCACGTAAGTGACCAGGAAGGTGACGATGATGATCGCGATCAGCGAGACGATGGCCGGGTACAGCATCGCACCGACCAGTTTGGCCTTCAGTGCCTGGCGCTCCTCCAGGTCGTCGGCCAGGCGTTCAAGCACCCCGCCCAACGCACCGCTCTGCTCGCCGGCGGCCACCACTGCACGGTAGACCTCGTCGAACTCGCGTGGGCCGGAAGCCAGCGCGCGGGCGAAGGGGCTGCCAGCGTTGACCTCGCTCTTCAGGTGGGCAATCAACTCGCGCTGGCGGGGCTCCTCGGCCTCGTCGGCCAATGCGGTGAGCGCGCGCTCCAGCGGTAGGCCCGAGCCGACCAGGCCGGCCAGCTGGCGCGTCCAGACGGTGAGGCCGCTGGCACTGAAGGCGCGCCGGCCGCCGAAGCGCACGGTGGCGCCGATGCCGCTGGAGTTTGCCTCGGCCTGGCTGGCCACCGGCGTGACCGACAGCGGCACCAGCGACTTCGCGCGCACCTGGGCGCGAGCGGTCTTGGCGTTGTCGGCCTCGACCAGGCCGGTGCTGGCCTTGCCAGCGGCGTCGAGGGCTTCGTACTTGAAGGCGGGCATCGTCAGTTCCGCAGGGCCGTTCCCAAGGAACTGAGCGCCCCCTTGGGGGGCAGCGCAGGCGCGGAGCGGCTAGCTTGGGGGTTCATGTTTACTCGCGGGTCACGCGCAGCACTTCCTCTTGCGAGGTGACGCCGGAATCGATCAAGCGCTGGCCGTCGTCGCGCATGGTGCGGAAGCCCGCAGCCTCGGCGGCCACGTAGAGCTGGCTCTCGGCGGAGCGGTTATGGATCATGGCGCGGATGCTGTCGTCCACCACCATCAGCTCGTAGACGCCGGTGCGGCCCTTGTAGCCGGTGTGGGCGCACTCGGGGCACCCGACCGGGTGGTAGCGGCCGCGCTCGTCGACCTTCTTGCAGACAGGACATAGCTTGCGCACCAGGCGCTTGGCCAGAACGCCCAGCAGGCTGGAGCTGAGCAGGAAGGGCTCGACGCCCATGTCAGTCAGGCGCGTCACTGCAGACAGCGCGTCGTTGGTGTGCAGCGTGGCGAGCACCAGGTGGCCGGTCAGCGAGGCCTGGATGGCGATCTGGGCGGTTTCGAAATCGCGGATCTCGCCGATCATGATGACGTCCGGATCCTGCCGCAGGATGGCCCGCAGGGCGGTCGCGAAGGTCAGGTCGATGGCCGGGTTGACCTGGGTCTGGCCGATGCCCGGCAGCTCGTACTCGACCGGGTTCTCCACCGTCAGCACATTGGTGGTGGCGGTGTCCAGCCGGGCCATGGAGGCGTACAGCGTGGTGGTCTTGCCCGAGCCGGTGGGGCCGGTGACCAGCACGATGCCGTGTGGCTGCTGCACCAGCTTGTGGAAGGCTTGCAGCACCTCGCCACGCATGCCCAGGCTCTCCAGGCTGAACTTGGCTTCGGTCTTGTCCAGCAGGCGCAGCACGGCGCGTTCACCGTGTGCCGAGGGCAGGGTGGAAACGCGCACGTCGATCGCCCGCCCGCCGATGCGCAGCGAGATGCGGCCGTCCTGCGGCAGGCGCTTTTCGGCAATGTCCAGCTCGGCCATGATCTTCAGGCGCGAGATCAGTGCCGCATGGAGCGCCTTGTTCGGCTGAACCACCTGGCGCAGCGTGCCATCGACACGGAAGCGCACGCTGGAGCTGCGCTCGTAGGGCTCGATGTGGATGTCGCTCGCGCCATCCTTTGCGGCCTGGGTCAGCAGGGCGTTGAGCATGCGGATGATGGGCGCGTCGTTGGCAGCCTCCAGCAGGTCTTCGACCGCCGGCAGCTCCTGCATCATGCGCGACAGATCCACCGCGCTCTCCACCTCGCCCACCACCGCCGCAGCGCTGGCCTCGCCGCCGGCATAGGCCTCGGCCAGGCGCTTGTCCAGCGTCTCGGCGGCCTCTGGTTCGAAGCGGTCCACCGCATAGCGGCGCAGCACCTCGGTGAGCGCGCTGCGCGGCGTGGAGTCGGCCAGCCGCAGCACGAGCTGCCGGCCGTCGTCTTCCAGGAGCAGGGTGTTCGCCTTGGCGAAGGCGTAGGGCAGGGGGTGGCGTTGGCCCATGGCAGGGTGCTCGGTTTACTGGCCCGGGGCCGAGGCCGGCGCCGTCGGCACGACCACCTGGGCTTGGGGCAGCCTGCCGGGCTGGCGCTCGGGCAGCACCAGCGAACCATCCACCGGCAGCACCATCGTGGGCTCCTTCTGGTTCGACGACTGCACGCTGCGGATCGCGTCGTAGCGGTCGATCATCATCTGCTCGGCGGCTTGCGGCGTGCGCAACACCACCGGGCGCAGGAACAGCATCAGATTGCTCTTGATGCGGGTGCGGCCCTCGTTGCGGAACAGGTTGCCGATGATGGGGATGCTCCCCAGGCCAGGGATCTTGCCCTCGTTGTCGCCGTACTCATCCTTCAGCAGACCGCCCAGCACCATCATGCTGCCGTCGTCGACCACCACGGTGGTTTCGATGGAGCTCTTGTCGGTGATCTGCGAGTTGTCGTTGCGCAGCGAACTGCTTTCCTGGAACACGGTCATGCGCACCGTGCCGCCTTCACCAATCTGGCTCTTGATGCGCAGCGTGATGCCCACATCCTTGCGCTCAACGGTGTTGAACGGGTTGACCGCGCCGTTGCCGGTGCCGGTGTTGGTGAACGAACCGGTGGTGAACGGCACGTTCGAGCCGATCACGATCTTGGCCTCTTCGTTGTCCAGCGCGACCAGGTTGGGCGTGGACAGGATGTTCGCGCCGGTGTTCGTTTCCAGGAACCGGGCCAGGGCACCCAGCGTGTAGAAGCCGGCGATCTTGCGGAAGACGCCGATGTTCAGCCCGCTGCCGATCTGCGCGCTGGCCGAGGCGGTGGCGGTGCCCGTGGAAGTGGCGCCGGCGCCCGACAGCGACAGGTCGATGATGTTGCCGGTGCTGCCGAAGTTGGTGCCGGCCACGCCGACCACCTTGCTGTCGGTGTTGCCCAGCAGGCTCTGCCACTGGAAGCCGAACTCGGCCGCCTTGGTGGCGTCGACCTTGACGATCAAGGTCTCCACGTACACCTGGGCACGCCGGGTGTCGAGCTGGTCGATGACCTGGCGCATCTGCCGGTAGACAGGCTCAGGCGCCGAGATGATCAGCGAGTTGGTCGCCGGGTCGGCCTGGATCTGGCCGCCAGTTGACGGGCCGGCAGAGGCTGACACCGGGGTCGTGGCTGCACTGCTGAGGCCGCTGGTGGCGCTGCCGCCGGTGTTGCCTGCAACGCCGCCGGTGGGCGTGGCCGGCCGGGATATGCCACCGACGTTGGACGAACTGCTCCCGCCTGTGCTGGCGCCGCTGGTGGCCGCCGTGCCGCTGGAGATGGCGGCACGCAGCACCTCGGCGAGTTTCACCGCGTCGGCGTTCTTCAGGTAGACCACCCAGATGTTGCCGGCCGGGCCGCCCCCTGCGATGGGTCTGTCGAGTTTCTCGATCAGCGACTTCACCGCGTTCATGCGCACCGGATTGGCCGTGCGCACGATCAGCGCATTGCTGCGCGGCTCGACGACGATCGACGTGGCCGAGGCCTGGGTGTTGGCGGCGCCCGGCACGGTGACGCCCGCGCCGCCTTCGGTGAGCTTCTGCAGCAGCGGTGCCATGTCGGCCGCCAGCGCGTGTTTCATCTGGATCACCTCGACCTCGGAGGCGGCCGGCTGGTCCAGTGCGGCGATGATCTTGGCCAGACGCTGCAGGTTGTCGGCGTAGTCGGTGATGATCAGCGTGCCGTTGGCCGGGTTGGCGTTGATCGTGTTGTTGGCGCTGATCAGCGGCCGCAGCACGGCCACCAGGTTGTTCGGGTTCTCGTGGTTGAGGCGGAAGATCTGGGTCAGGATCTGGTCGCCGCGCAGCGTGGGCGCCCCGATCTGCACCGTGCCGGCCTGAAGCTTGGCTTCGGCTTCGGGCACCACTTTCAGCAGCCCCGCGTTCTCGACCACCGTGAAGCCCATGCCTCGCAGCGCGGCCAGGTAGCTGCGCCAGGCCTCCTGAGGCGGCTGCGCCTTTTCGCTGGTGACGGTGATCTGGCCCTTGACCCGCGGGTCGACCACGATCTGCCGGTCCAGCATGGTGCCGATGGCCCGCGACACCGATTCGATCTCGGCGTTCACGAAGTTCAGCGTGACCGGCGCCTTGGACTTGATGGCCGGCATCGGCGGCTCGGCGTCCTGGCTGTGAGCCACCGGCGCGGTGGCGAGCAGGGCGGCCAGGGCCAGCGGGGCGATGGAGAAGAAGCGGTGGTGCAGGTTCATGATCACCCGATCGAAATGACAGACGACGCGCCGTTGCGCCGCCCGATGATGTTCAGCAAGTTGTTCAAGGCCGGCTCGAGGCCCGGCGCAGCACGTGCGTCGCCGGAGAACCTGATGCCCTTGGGCGTCCACTGGCCGCTGCCGTTGAGTTGGAGCGCGCCATCCAGAGTGCGCAGAGTGATCGCCGGGGGGCCGCCTTCGGTACCGGGCGCACCGGCGACGCCGATGCGGTAGCTGCCCAGCGCCTCCAGCGTGGACAGGCGCGACGAGGCCTGCAGCCAATCCAGGTCGGCGCGGCCGCTGACCTGCCAGCTGCCGCCCTGTTGCAGCAGCGTCAGGCCCTGGCTGGCCACCCGCAGCTGCCCGCCGGGTCGCAAGGTGTTCCAGGGGGCGCCCAGCCCTTCCAGCCAGGCGGCCGGCCAGTGGCCCACGCCGCCCGCGCCAGGTTTGACAGTCACCGCCAAGCGGTTCCAGCCAGGTTGGATGTCCAGTTCGAGCCCGGGTTCGATGCAGCAACCTTGGGCCAGCTTCAGACGCAGCCCGCCCCAGAACGGCGAGACCGACCAGTCCAGTCGAGAAGGCAGCAACGCCGCGTCCTTGCTGCCGGGGCCGCCGGTCAGCACCGGCAGCGCGCTGCCTTGCCACAGGCTGCCTTCGGCTTCGGCGAGGATCAGCCGCCCGGCGGTCGCGTCGGACACCGCACCCGCCAGCCAGGAGGCGGGGGCAAAGGCGACGATGGCAGAAAGGCCGCCCAGCACCGCGCCGGCCACGCCCCAGCGCAGTACACGCGGCGTGCCAGCCAACGCAGCCGTTCGGCCAAGCTGCCCACGGCTCTTGCGCATGACGGCGAGCAGACTGTCGTCGAAGGTCGACAGGCTCCAGCCGGGGGATGCCGAGGTGGATTTACGCATGCTGGTGGTTCATGACGCGCTGGCCAGGCTGACCACGATCTGGCCGCTCAGGCCTCCGTCGGCGCGGTTGACCTGGAGTTCGATGGGCCTTGCCCGAGCGCCGCTGCGCACCTCGGCCAGCCACGTGCGCAATTGTTCGGGCGAGGCACCGTTGACGTTCAGTGTGGCCCGGTCGCCGATCTGGTTGAGCTTGCCGTGTGCCCCCAGGCGGTCGGTGGCCGATTTCAGTGCCTGCGCAGCCTGGGTGGCGTTCACCGGCGGTTGGGTCTTGAGGTCCCGCGCCTCGGTGGACAGGCGTTGCATCTGCATCCAGTCCGCCTCCAGCGCGCGGGCCTGGGCGGGCACCTGCTGCCAGGTCTGCCAGGCCGGCCGCAGCGCCACGAACCAAAGCAGCAGTACCGCCACGGCGCCTCCGGCCAGCCCGACGAGCTGGCGCTCGCGGGGCTGCAATCGTGCCCAACGACGTTCGAGTTCCAGGCTGTTCATCGTGCTCACTGTTGCTGGATGGGGACGGGGCCGGCGGGCGGCTGGGCCATGCCGGGGGCGTTTTCCGGCTGGGCGGCGGGTTCGCGCTGAGGCACCTGCTGTGGCGGCGCACCGGGCGTCATGCCGAGCGGTTGCACCGGCATGGGCGGGCGGCCACCAGGCGCGGGCGCCGGGCCTGTCCCGGGCGGGGGTGTTCCCGGTGGCAGGGCGGTCGGCGGCCCCAACGGGCGGGCGGGCGCAGCGGCCGGGTCCATACCGCCAGGTGGCAGCTTGGCGCGCATCAGGGTCAGGCGACCGGGAACGGATTCGGCGTCGTAGCCCAGCGGGCGCAGACGCGTGCGAAACGCCTCGACCTCCTGAGGGCTCCAACCCGCGCTGGTGACGATCAGCCGGCCGGGTTCGTACTTCAGGCCATCGGCGGGCGCACGAGACGGCGGCCAGGCGGCGTCGGCAGCGGCCATCAGCGGTTCGAGGTCGGCCTCCCCAGGCTTGCCGGCGGCGGCACGCAGCAGGTCGATCTCCTTCTGCATCTGGGCGGGGGCGTCGATCACTGCGCGCACCTGCGGGAACGTGCTTTGCAGCAGCGCCGTCATCGCGGCCTTCTGGCGGCCCAACGCCTGCCGCTGCTGCCAGGCCCAGACATTGGCACCGACCAGGTTCAGCACCAGCAGTGCAGCCACACCGTAGCGCGCCGGGCGCCACTGAGGTGCCTGCCAGACTTGCTGCAGCAACTCCTTGGCAGCACGGCTGCCACGCCGCTGCGGCGTGAGATCGAACTGGCGCAGGTTCCACTCGCTGCGCGCGGCAGCCTGCAGGAACTCGGATGCAGACAGTGCCGCCACCGAACCACCCGCCAGCCGCTCGGCGTCAGCGCCGCATTCGGGTTGGGCTGTCCAGCGGACCGGGACGTCGGCGCCCAGGCGCGCCAGCAGGGTGCGCGAGGCGTCGCTGGCCGCCGGCAGGCACAGCGGGCCGGCCGAATCGCGCCAAGCCAGTTGCGGGCCGGCATCGCCTTCACCCGGAAAAAAGTGGCCCGCAGGGGCATCGTCGGGCGCCCATGCGGGTACCACGCGGTCCACCGTGAGGCCGCCGGCCTCCAGCGCGTCAAGCTGGGCCTTCAGCCAGGGCTTGTTGAGCGCCGCGATCCAGGCGGGCTCGCCGGGCTTCAGGGCTGGCGGCACGGCCAGGTGGACATCGGCCTCGTCTTCCAGCAGCACGTCTTCCATCACGCTGGCCAAGGCCTGCCGCAATTTGGCAGCCGGCGCCTTGGGCAGGGCGACGCGGTGCCAGCCAATGTCGCTCGGTGGCACGACCGCTATCAGCACCTGGGACTTCGGCAGAAGCGCCGGCACCGCACGGCCGGGCTGCGGCCGCGTACCGCCATCGGCGTTGTACACGTAGTCGAACTCCGCTGGTGCCGGCATGGCACCAGCGTCGGCCCCCTGGGAGGAGAGCCGGGGCTGCGCAGGCAGGGCAACGATCAGGGTGGACATGGGTGGCGTGTGTCAGGCGAAGGCGCCGCGAACGGCGACCGCTATTGTGGCGTGGCTCGCGCAAGGGCCCTCGGGCCATCGATTGTCATTCATGGGGGAGCCTTTCGCGGCGTATCAGCACCACCTCCAGCGATCGCCGTTGCACCAATGACAACTCTCGCAGCAGGAAGTTCTCGTAGCGAAGCTCGCCGAGGATCTCGAAGTAGTTCGAGTTCACCGACACGCGCTTCTCATCCAACTCCACCTTTTCGGGCAGGAGCGGCTTCACGTCGGCGAGCACCTTCACGTCCAGCGACAGGCGCTTCTGCGCAAAGCGCTCGGCCGTGCCGCGGTCCAGGCCCTCCATCACCGCGCTCAGCACCTCGGGCGATGCCGTCAGCACGTTGAGCGGCGTCTCGCCCGGCAGGATGACCACATAGGGCGAGAGGCGGCGCACTGCGTCGGCGTCGAGCCCGAACCAGGTCAGTTGCTGCACCCGCTGGGGGGGGAGCGGCGCGCCGGGAGCAACGTCCTCTTCGTCGTCGAGTTGGTCTTCGGCCAGGTCGGCGCCCTTCATGCCGTCGGCAATGCGGGTCGCGGTGTCGGCCGGCAGGCCCAGGGATTCGCACAGGCGCTTGAGGATGGTCAGGTCCTTGGCGGCGTCGGCATCGTCGTCGCGCAGCAGATTGCGCAGGTTGTAGCGCGACTGCGCGTCGGTGATCTGGCCGGACAGGAAGGCCTCCAGCCCGGTGTCCACCGTGTTGTTCTTGTCGGCGGCGAGGAAGTCCGACAGCTTCACTTCCTTCAGCGGCGTGTTCCAGGGCTCGTTGAGGGTGTCCACGTTCGGGCGTTCGCGGTCCTGCGCGTCGGTGCGAAGGATCAGCCGCGCCCAGTCGGTGGCACCCTCGATCAGCCAGGCGGCCTGGGCGCGTGCGCGCTCGGCGATCTCGACCTCGATGCCACGCCACTGCTGCCAGACCATGCCGGCTGCCAGCGTGGCGACGATGGTCACGATCAGCATCGCCAACAAGAGGGCAGCCCCTCGCTGGGTGGACCGGTACGGCCTCACAGCGATGGCCTCACCATGAGGTCGCGTGTCACCGGGCCGCTGGGCAGTGCCAGCACCACGCGCACGCCCGACGGCAAGGCCTCCTGCTCGCCACCCACCGGGGCCGACGCCGGCCCGGATGCGCCCTGCGGAGGCGGCTGCACAGGCGGGGCCTCGAAGTCGCCGGTGGATTGCGCATTGCTCCAGGCGTTGCCCCGGTAGAAATAGACCTGCTGGCTGCCGACGTCTTCGAGCATCTTCAGGGCATCGCCCTGGATCGCTGTCCACTGCTGGCTGCGGATCCACCAGTCCTGCAGGTCCTGGATGCGGGTCACCGGCGGGGCGGCCCAGCGGTACCAGGTGGTGCCCTGCAGGGTCCACACGACAAGTTGGATGCCTCCCGGCGTCCGCCGGGTCATTCGCAGCGAGGCGCCGTCGTACTTCAGGCCCGGCGCCGCCGAACTCTGCTGGATCTGCGTCAGATCCTGCTCCCATTGGGCCAGCACCGTGGACAGGCGCAGCGCCACCTCGCCGCTGCGTTGGGCGCCGTCGCGGGCCCGCACGAGGCCATCCACGCCCTGCCAGGCCATCGTTGCCATGATGGCCATGATGAACATCGCGACCAGCACCTCGATCAGCGTGAAGCCGCGAGCCGTGTGCATCGTGCGGGGGTGAAGGCCGTGCGTGTTCATGCTCAGTAGCGCGGCATGATCACCGACAGGCGAACCAGCGGCGTGCCGCGGGCGTCCGCCACGTTGGTGTCGACGACACGGAAGTTGGGGTTGAACGACGGCCGGACCAGCATCTTCACGGCATAGGTCTGGCCACCCTGCTGGCATTCGAAGCTGCTCTCGCCCACATCCGGAAACTGCTTGGCCAGCTTCATGTTGACCAGCCTGTTGTCGGCGCACCACTGCGCGACCGTCACGTCGGACAGGCGCTGCGCGTTGTCTATCAGGGTTCCGGCCGCTCGGCTGCCGGCCGCCAGTGCAATGGCGACAATGGCCACGGCCACCAGCACCTCGACCAACGTGAATCCGCGTACCAGGCGCGCACCAGATGGGGGGCGGCTCATGGCACCTCGGTCGGCAGGATGACCACGAAGGGCCCCATGCCGTCGGTGGCGAGCACCAACTGCCGGTCCTCGATGCGCAGGGCCACGCGTTGCGCGCCGATCACGGGCTCAGGCCCCAGGCGCAACAAGGGAGCACCGATGACCTCGGCGCGCGTTCGATCGTCCAGCCAGTGGGTCGGCAGGCCGCTGTCTGCAGCCAGGCCGATGAAGCGGAAGCCCGTGCTGTCCTCGCGCCCGGGCTGCCACATCACCTCGGTGCCCTCGGCCCGGGCCCGGGCGCGCGCGCCTTCGAAGAGCGCCGCCAGCCGGGCACCCTCCTCCTCCAGCTTGCTGGCGTTGGCGTCGCGCAGCGCCAGCGTGGCCATGCCGACGGCCACGGCGATCAGGGCGACCACCAGCATCAGCTCCAGCAGCGTGAAGCCGCGGGAGTGTCGAAAGGAATTACTGCCAGGAGCCAATATCGGCGTCCTTGCCCTCGCCGCCGGGCTGGCCGTCGGCGCCCAGGCTGAAGACGTCGATCTCGCCCTTCACGCCCGGGTTGGCATATTGGTAGGGGTGGCCCCAGGGGTCGTTGGGCAGCTTCTCGACATAGACGCGCCAGTTCGGTGGGATCTGGCCCACCGTGGGCTTGCGCACGAGTGCGTCCAGGCCCTGCTCGCCGGTCGGAAACCGCTGGTTGTCAAGCTTGTAAAGCTTGAGTGCCTGCATGACGTTGCCCACGTCGGCGCGGGCGGCGGTGACGCGGGCATCGTCTGCGCGGTCCAGCACGCCGGGCACGATGAGGGCGGCCAGAACGCCGATGATGACCACCACGACCATGATTTCGATCAGCGTGAAGCCGGCTTGGGCGCTGCGGCGCGAAGTGGCGAGGAGGCGACGTGCAAGGGTCATGGCGGTAAAGCAGCGTGATTCGCTGCGTGACGGAAAGTGGCTTGAATCATAATCGCCGCATGGCTTCGCGTTTGTTAACCTTTGCGGTCTGGGCTCTTGTGCTCGGCAGCGCCGTGTTCTGGGGCATGAAAGTGTTCGCGCCGCGAACCGGCGTGCCGGCCCAGGCGCAACTGCCGGCGCGCAGCTTGGCGCTCGGTGGCGAGTTGAAGCGGCTGCTGGGTGCCACCGCCGTGGCGACGGACGACGACGAGGACGATCTGGCTGACGAAAGCGGCCGGTTCCAGTTGCTGGGCGTGGTGGCGCCGCGCGGCGCAGGCGCCTCGCCGCAGGGGGTCGCCCTGATCGCCGTGGGCGACCAGCCCGCCAAGGCCTGGCGCACCGGGAGTGTGGTCGAGGGCGACACCGTGCTCCTGGCGGTGAACCAGCGCTCCGTGCAACTCGGCCCTCGCGGGGGCCCGGCCACCACCGAGCTGACCCTCCCCGAACCTGTGACCATCGCT
>CAYJEC010000056.1:0-11640 GCA_964369025.1 uncultured Ideonella sp.
AGAATTGGCCGATGAACGCACTGCACCGGCTGGTCGTCGTCACCGTGCTGGGCTTTGCCTCCGGCCTGCCACTGGCACTGACAGGCCAGGCCATGCAGGCGTGGCTGAGCCTGGACGGCCTGGACATCAAGACCATCGGGTTTCTCAGCCTGGTCGGGCTGCCCTACACCTTCAAGTTCCTCTGGGCCCCGCTGCTCGACCGGGTCGACCTGCCCCTTCTGGGCCGGCGCCGGGGCTGGCTGGTGCTGAGCCAGTTGCTGCTGGCCGGCGCGCTGTGGCTGCTTTCCAACGCCTCGCCCAAGGACGACCTGCAGGCGTTCGGCCTGATCGCCGTGCTGGTGGCCTTTTTGTCGGCCACGCAGGATGCCGTCTACGACGCCTACCGGAGCGACCTGCTGCCGCCCCGCGAACGCGGGCTGGGCTCGTCGCTGAACACCATGGGCTACCGGCTGGCCATGATCCTGTCTGGCGGCGTGGCCCTGATCTGGACCGACCCGGCGCAAGGCAACGGCTGGAGCTGGCCCGATGTCTACCGGTTCATGGCCTGCTTGATGGTGGGTGCCGCCGTGTTCAGCGCCCTGCTGTTGCCCCGCCTGCCCTTGCCGAAGGCGCCGGCCACGCCGCTGCGGCGCGATCTGGCCGGTTTTCTGGCCGTGGCGGCGGCCGTGGTGGCGGGATACCTGGCCACCGACCGCCTGATCGGCCCGGCGGCGCGTGCCCTGTTCGCCGAGCTGCTGTCCAGCCGGCCCGGCGCCAAGGGCTGGGTGGACCTCGGCGTGTTGCTGGCCGGCATCGGGCTGACGCTGCCGATGGCCGCCTGGGCGGCGCGCCGGGCGCGATTCGAGACACTGCTGTCCGGCCTGGGCCAGTATTTCGCCCAGCCCGGTGCGGTGGCGATGCTGGTCTTCATCGTGCTCTACAAGCTGGGCGATGCCTTCGCCGGCTCGCTGATGACGCCGTTCCTGCTCCAGGGCGTGGGCTTCGCGCCGGCCGAGGTCGGCCTGGTCAACAAAGTCATGGGCCTGTGGCTGACCATCCTCGGTGCGCTGGCCGGCGGGGCGCTGATGTGGCGCATCGGCCTGTGGCGCGCGCTCATGGCCTTCGGCGTGCTGCAGCTGCTGAGCAACCTCGGCTTCTGGTGGCTGGCGGTGCACGGGCAAGGCGCGATGCCGGGCCTGTCGGTGCCGCCCTTCGACCTTGGCTTCGTCAAGCTGTCGCAGGCCACGCCGGTCGACGGCGGCCTGCTGATGGTCATCGCCTTCGAGAACCTCTCCGGCGGCATGGGCACGGCCGCCTTCGTGGCCTTCCTGATGAGCCTGACCAGCCAGCGGTTCTCGGCCACGCAGTACGCGCTGCTCAGCGCGTTCGCCTCGATCGGGCGGGTCTGGGTCGGCCCCCTGGCCGGGGTGCTGGTCGAGGCCATCGGCTGGCCGGCGTTCTTTGTCGTGTCCACCGTGCTGGCCGCGCCAGCGTTGCTGATGCTGGTGAGCCTGCGCACCAGCGTGCAGGCCCTGGAGCTGGAACCGCGCCCGGGCAGCGCGGCCGCCGATTGATACGCGCTAACGATGAGCCGGCGCGCCGGCCATGCGGCCCACAATGCCCCGGAAACGCCCTGCCTGCACACCGCCCATGCCTGACCAACCCACCCAGCCGCTGACCCCACCCCCCCTGGCCCGTGCCGGCGGCTGCGGCTGCCCCTGGCATGCCCGCCGGAGCTTCACCGGCGGCCTGCTGGCACTGGGCGTGCTGGGGCCGATGCCCATCTGGGCGCAAGACGGTGTGCGTGGCGACGTGGGCCGGCAATCCAAGTTCACCAAGCTGGTCTCGGCCGACCAGGTGGAGCAAGCCTCCACCCAGCAATATGGCCAGCTGAAGCGCGAGGCCTTCGCCAAGGAGGCGCTGGCGCCGGGCAGCGACCCGCAGGTGGTGCGGCTGCGCGCCATCGCGGCGCGCATCATCCCGTTCGCCACCGCCTGGAACGGCCGTGCCGCGCAGTGGCAGTGGGAGATCAACCTCATCCGGCAGAAAGACCTGAACGCCTTCTGCATGCCGGGCGGCAAGATCGCCTTCTACGCCGGCCTGTTGGCACGCCTGCAGCTGAGCGACGACGAGGTGGCCATGATCATGGGCCACGAGATGGCCCATGCGCTGCGCGAGCATGCGCGCGAACGCATGGGCAAGACGGCCGCCACCCGCATCGGCGCCGGCCTGTTCAGCTCGCTGCTGGGTCTGGGCAACCTGGGCGACGCCGCGCTGAACATGGGGGCGCAGATCCTGACCCTGAAGTTCAGCCGTGAGGACGAATCCGAGGCCGACCTGATCGGCCTGGATCTCGCCGCCCGCGCGGGCTACGACCCGCGCGCCGGCGTGACGCTGTGGCAGAAGATGACCAAGGCCGCCGAGGGCGCGCCGCCGGAGTTCCTGTCCACCCACCCGGCGTCGACCACCCGCATCCAGGAGATCGAGGCGGCGTTGCCCAAGGTCGAGCCGCTCTACGCGGCTGCGCCGCGGCCACCCAAGCGCTACGCGCCACCCGCGGCACGGCCCTGACCAAAAGTCCAGGTGCCCGCCGCCGCCCGCGGCAGATTCACGTTCCGCCGACGTAGGGGTTGGTCCGCCGCTCCTGGCCGAAGCTGCTCTCCGGCCCGTGGCCAGGGATGAACACCGTGTCGTCGCCCATGGGCCACAAGCGCTGGGTGATGCTGGCGACCAGCGTGGCGTGGTCGCCGCCAGGGAAATCAGTGCGGCCCATCGAGCCGGCGAAGAGCACGTCGCCGACGAAGCAGCGCTTTGCCTCGGCACTGTGGAAGACCACGTGGCCCGGGGTGTGGCCCGGGCAGTGGCGCACCGTGAGCCGGCTTTCGCCAAGGGTGAGCTCATCGCCGTCGTCCAGCCAGCGGGTCGGCGTGAAAGGCTCGGCCGGCGGGAAGCCGAACATCTTGCTTTGCTGCGGCAGGCCGTCGATCCAGAACTGGTCGCCAGGGTGCGGGCCGATGATGGGCAAGCCGAGCTCGCGGGCCAACGTGCCGGTGCCGCCCGCGTGATCGATGTGGGCGTGGGTCAGCCACAGCGCCACGAGCGTCAGGCCGCGCCGGGCCACCTCGGCCTTCAACCGCTCTACCTCGCCGCCGGGGTCGATCAACGCGGCCTGGTTCGTGCGGTCGCACCAAATGAGCGAGCAGTTCTGCTGGAAGGGCGTGACGGGGATGGTGTGGTAGCGCAGCATGGGCGAGAGCGTAGCCTAGGTCGTTATGCTCGGCGGTTTGGATCCGGTGGGCTGGCCCGCCCAGACGACGATGAAACGCTGGCAAGCCGATGGGCTGCTCCTGGCTGTGGCCGCCATCTGGGGCCTGGCCTTCGTGCCGCAATCCTGGGGCATGGAGAGCCTTGGGCCGATGAGCTTCACCGCCCTGCGCTTTGCCCTGGGCGCGCTGGTGGTGGCGCCGCTGGCCTGGCGCGAGCACCGGCTCGGCGTTGCGCCGCCCGCCCCCACCAGCGGACCCTCGCGCCCGCTGCTGCTGGCCACGCTGGGCGTGATGATCTTCCTCGGCGCCGCGCTGCAGCAGGTTGGCCTGATGACCACCAGCGTCACCAACGCCAGCTTCCTGACCGCGCTGTACGTACCAACGGTTCCGCTGCTGGCGTGGCTGATGTTCGGCCAGCGGCCGCACTGGGTGGTGTGGCCAGCGGCGCTGGGCTGCCTGGCCGGCACCTGGCTGCTGACCGGCGCCCACGCGGTGGAGATGGTGGTCGGCGACTGGTGGGTCATCGCCAGCAGCCTGCCCTGGGCGATGCACGTGGTGCTGGTGGGCTGGGCGGCCGGGCGGCTGGGCGCGCCCTACACCGTGGCCTGCGCGCAGTTCGTGGTCTGCGCGCTGCTGAGCACGGTGGCGGCACTCTTTCTGGAGACGATCAGCCTGGAGGCCATCCGCGCCGCGGCCGGCGCCATCGCCTACACCGGGCTGGTCTCGGTGGGCATCGGCTACACCGCACAGGTGGTGGCGCAGCGCCATGCGCACCCGGCGGATGCGGCGCTGCTGCTCTCCAGCGAGACGGTGTTCGCAGCGATCTTCGGCGCGCTGCTGGCCGGCGACCGGCTGAGCCCATCGGGCTGGGCCGGCTGCGGGCTGATCCTGGGCTGCATCGTGCTGGCCCAGCTGGTGCCGCTGTGGCGGCGGCGGTTCTAGCGGGCACCTTCACCCGCGGGCGCCGCCTGCCCAGCCCAGGCCGGCCCGCACCTACGGGGTGCCGCGCTGGCGCTTGATCCACGCATCCACCTGCTCCTGCAGGATGTCCAGCGGCAACGCGCCGCCGCCCAGCACCACGTCGTGGAAGGCCTTCTGCGCCTCGGCGTCGAAGCGCGGGCCGAGCGCCTGCTGCGCCCGCTCGCGCGCGGCGCGGATGCTCAGCATGCCCAGCTTGTAGGCGCAGGCCTGGCCCGGGTCGACGATGTAGCGCTCGATCTCCGAGACGACGCTGGCCTCGGGCATGCCCGTCTTGCCCTGCATGTAGGCGATGGCCTGCTCGCGCGGCCAGCGCTTGGCGTGGATGCCGGTGTCGACCACCAGCCGCACCGCGCGGAACATCTCCGCCTGCAGGCGGCCCAGGTTGCCATAGGGATCGTTCTGGTACAGGCCGAGTTCGGTGCCCAGCCACTCGGCGTACAGCGCCCAGCCTTCCATGTACGCGGTGAAGGGCAGCACGCGGCGGAAGGTGGGGCCAGCAGCCTGCTCCTGCGCCAGCGCGATCTGGAAGTGGTGGCCGGGCACGCCCTCGTGGATCGCCAGCGTGCGCATGCCGAAGGTGGGCACGTCGGCCATGTCGCGCAGGTTGGCGTAGAACACGCCGGGCCGCGTGCCGTCCAGCGCGGGCAGGCTGTAGTAGGCGCCGGGAGCGGTCTTCTCCTTGAACTCGGGCACCCGCTGCACCTCGATCGGTGCCTTGGGAACCAGGCCGATCACGCCGCGCGAGCGCTCCAGCTGCTCGCCGATCATGCGGGTGTACTCGGCGATCGCCTGCTGGCGGCCGGCGTCGGTGTTGGGGTAGAGAAAGCGCGGGTCGCGGGCCAGGCGGGACATGGCCTGCGCGGGCGTCTCGCCGGCCCGCAGCTCGTTCTGGGCCGTGAGGATGGCGGCCATCTCGGCCTCGATGCGGGCCACCTCGGACACGCCGATGTCGTGCACCTGCTGCGGCGTCATGGAGGTGGTGGTCTGGCTGCGCAGGAGATGCGCGTAGTAGGCCTCGCCGTCGGGCAGCTTCCACACGCCGTCATCGGTGGTGGCGCGCGGCAACTGGGCCTCGAAGAAGGCGATCAGCCGCTGGTAGGCCGGCAGCACCACCTGGTTCAGCGCCTGGGCGCAGCGGGTGTTGAGGTCTTGCCGCTCGGCGTCGCTCAAGCCCTCCAGCGCCTTCACCTTGGCCGCGAAGTGGGTGGCGAGGGGGTTCTCGGCTGCCGGCTGGCCGGCGAAGCGCTTCATCTCGGCCAGCACCTTCTCGATCACGAAGCGTGGCGGCACCACGCCCTTGCTTTCGCGCAGCGCAAGACCCTCCAGCACCTGGTCGAACTTGCGGCCCACCTCGCCCAGGCGCGACAGGTAGTCCTCGGCATCGCGCCGGTCGGCGATGCGGTGCTGCTGCATCAGGAACTCGGGGGTCTGGCTCTGCACCCCCTGGAGCTGGTTGACCGGGTAGTCGTGGAAGCGGAATTTCTCGCCCTCGACCTGGCTCTCGATGTACCAGGTGAGCACTCGGGTGGAGAGCTGCTGGGCCGGCGTCTGGCCCGCGAAATCATAGGCCTTGAGGTCCGCCAGGAAACCCCGCCACTGGGCGAAATCGCGCTCGGCCTTGGCCTCGGAGGCATCGTTCAGGTGCGCGTTGTGGCGGCGGTAGCCGAACTGCTCGGCGATGCCCAGCATGGTCAGCAACTCAGGCTGCTCCAGCAGGAAGCTGACGAACACCTTCTCGTAATAGTGGTTGAGGCTGAAGGGCCGGAACCAGATCAGATTGACCAGGAACACCGTGGCCACCAACAGCGCGGTGGCCAGCAGCACGCCCAGAGTTTTCAGGAGGGTCTTCAGCATGGCGGGGGCCTCGTCGATCACGCCGGTACGGCGCGTTCGCATCATCGCCGAACGCCGTGAGCCGCAACGGCCTGGCGTTCTGCGTAGCCAGAGGAGGGGCTCATTGCCGCCCCGGTGGCCACCGACAACCCGAAGATGCTGGCGCTGGTCAAGCGGGTGGCGATCACCCAGTTTGTCGTCCAGTTCCTGGACCGGCAAAGTGGCATGGCCACTTCCAGCGGCCTGCGCGGCGGCGCCTCGGCCAAGGCTGCGGTGACACTGGCCGGCCCCGGGATCGCGCAGTACCAGCGCGTCGCCGACGCGCTCTACGACGACGCCGTGAAGGCGGTGCAGGCCGCCGGCATCGAGGTGATCCCGCACGAGCAACTCACCGCCCACGCCGAGTACGCCAAGCTGGCCGAATCGGGCAAGCCCTCGCCGCAGGAGGACGAGAAATTCATCGGCTACGGCGGCTGGAACGTCAGCGCGCGCGGGTTGCCGATCACCTTTGACTCGGACGACGAAGAATCCTTTCTCACCAGCAGCAAGCAGTCTGACCCGCGCGGCGACCAGTACCGCTCGATGGGCAGCATGCTGGGCGGCAACTCCACGGCCATCCGGTGGGCCGAGTGGAACCTTGCCAAAGGGTTGGACACCCACCTGCTGAAAGTTCGCGTCACCGTGCCGATGGCCTTCGTCGAGACCAGCGGTGGCTTCATGATGGGCTCGGCCTCGTACAAGGTGACGCCGGCACCGCGCCTGGCGCGGGACGTGACCCGCTTCGCCTTCCGCCGTGAGCACGACGCAGCCCGCGTGCGCCTGGACCAGCACCTGATGCTGGCGCCGGACATGGTGAGCCTGGAGACCCTCAGCAAGAAGACCGACAACAGCGGTGGCCTCGGCGCCGCCCTCGGGCTGCTGGGGTCCGCCCAGACCGCAGGCGAGTTCCGCCTCAACGCCGACCCGGCGCGCTACGAGGCCGAGGTGCTGGCCGCCTCACGCGCCAGCTTCAGCGCCTTCGGAAGCGTGTTGAGGTCCAAGCGGCAAAGGCCTTGAGCTTCAACGCCAACGGCCGGCCGACGCCGCGTTGGCCACGGTTTCCGGTGCGCTCGGCGGTTTCCACAGACAGGGTTCAGTGCGCCGGGTGAACCAGCAAAACGCCGGGCAGGGCACCTGTGGGCCCGCGATGGACGATGGGGCAGTTCAGAACCACCGGCGTGGCTTCCAGCGTCGCGGCACCACGGTCGACCGCTGCCAGCACGGCCTCCTCCGATTTCAGCGTCTGCGGGGTCTTGCCAGCAGCCCAGGTCACCCTGACCATCTGCCACAGTGGGCTGTAGGCCGTGTCGCGACTCGCCCAACCCATCGGGTAGGGCGCCGAGGCAAAGATGCTTTCCTGCTTGAAGTTGGTCACGGCATAGACCTTGTCCACCGATGATCGGCGGCCCGGACCCGGGGGGCCGGCGGGCAAGGCATCGGCCAGCCTCGGTGCGAAGTTCGCACCCATGGCCTTGGCCACGTCGGCATGCGAGACGTCGGTGGTGATGTAGAACACCGCTTCCCCTTCGAACCAGCCCCGCAGCACCGGAATCGATGCCTGGCTGTTGCCAGCCAATGGTGGCGCCGTGCCGCAAGCGCCCAGCAGCAGGATCAGGCTCGACAGAGCCATGCAGGCCCTGCAAAGGCGTGGCCCGATTGCGGTCGTCGCAGGTTGCCCGAGGGCGGTCGTCATCTGCAGGGCCATGGTTGCACTTTCTCGCACGGGTCCGGGGATTCGCATTCTCGATGGGCAGGTCCTCGGCCAGCGCACACGAGACGAATCGCATGCTGTCTGAGTCGATCGGTTCACTGGCCCGTTTCTCGATCCTGACAATCTGTTGGGCCGATGTAAGGCGCAGCCCGCGCCTGACGACCGACACCCACAGGCCCGCCTCGCGGGCAACCTGACCGCCACCACACCCCGAAGGAACACCGTGAAGCTTGTCCCACTGATGGCCGCTGCCGCCCTCATCTGCGCCGCCGCTGCCTCCCACGCACTCGACGTCAAGCCCTATTCGGCTGCGGCCCTGGCTGAGGCACAAAAGGCCGACAAGCCGGTGGCGCTGCATTTCCGTGCCGACTGGTGCCCGACCTGCCGCGCACAAGACAAGCTGCTCGACACGATGAAGTCTGAACCGGGCCTCGACATCACCGTGCTGGCGGTGAACTACGACACCGAGAAGGACTTGAAGAAACAGTTCACCATCCGCAGCCAGTCCACGCTGGTGGTGTTGCGCGGGCAGAAGGAAACCGGTCGCAGCATCAGCGACACCACCGCCGCCGGCCTGCGCACCGCGCTGAAGACGGCGCTTTGAGCGGGCCTGCCAGATGTCGCTCGCGTTGTCGCTGCCTCAGCTTGGGCTGAGCGTGGCTGCTGGTGGCCTGACCACCCTCTCGCCCTGCGTTTTTCCGCTGCTGCCGCTGGTGTTGGGCGGTGCGGTGCAGGGCCACCGCTTTGCACCCGTGGCCATGGGCCTGGGGATGGTGCTGTCCTTCGCAGGCATCGGTGTGGTGCTCGGCGCGCTCGGGCCCGCGCTGGGCATCGACGCCGACACCATCCGCGTGGCCGGTGCGGCGATGTTGATCGCCTTTGCCCTGGTGATGCTGGTGCCGGCGCTTGGCGACCGTTTCTCTCGCTGGATGCTGCCCATTGCCAGCGCGGCCAACGCCGCTTCAACGCGACTGGACGGCGGCTCCCTGCTCAGCGCTGCGGCGTTGGGGGCTGTCCTGGGTCTGGTCTGGAGCCCATGCTCCGGCCCGCTGCTGGGCTCGGCGCTGACGCTCGTGGCCAGCGAGGGTGGTGCCTTGCGCGGCGGTGTGGTGCTGGCCTTGTTCGGCCTCGGCGCGGCAACCCCGCTGGTGGTGGTGGCCTATGCCTCGCGCAGCGGCTTCATGCGCGCCCGCGATTGGATTCTGGCGCGCATCGAGGGCGTCCGGCGCGGCTTTGCCGTGCTGCTCGGCGGCATGGGCATCGCCATCCTCACCGGCGCCGACAAGTGGGTCGAGGCACGTGTCCTGGGTTGGCTGCCAGATGCCTGGGTGAACCTGACGATCGGGATATGAGCGTGCTCAAGGCCGCGCCGTGGCGTCGTTTTGCAGCCATTGAGTGGGTGTGCTGCCCAGGCGTTGCAGGAAGACGCGCCCGAATGCCCCCGGGCTGACATAGCCGACTTCGGCGGCCACCTGCTTCACCGGCAATCCCCTGCGCAGCAGCGTGCGGGCGAGACCCAGACGCCAGTTGATCAGGTAGTCACCGGGCGGCACGCCGACCGTGCGCGTGAAGTGCGCTGCAAAGCGCGCCCGCGACATGCCCGCCCGCTCGGCCATGGTGTCCAGGGTCCAGGTCCGCGCGGGGTCGGCATGCAGGGCGCTGATGGCTTTGGCCAAGCGCGGGTCGGCCAGGCCGGCCATGACGCCGCCGTCCACCAACTGGTGCGCCAAGGCATGGCGCAAGAGCTGGATTACCAGCACCTCGGTCAGCCGGTCCACCACCGCACCATGCCCGCAGCGGCTGGCCTGCGCCTCGCTGAACAGCAGTTGTACGGCGAGATCGAGGCCAGGCAATCGGGCCAGCGGCACGCTCAACAAGGCCGGTAGCCCGCGCAACAGGGGGTTCTCGTCGCCAACGCCGAAATCGACCGACGCACACACGACATCAGCACCGTCGCGCTCGCCGCCGTCGAGCCGGTGCGCACCGGCACGCGGGAAGAACAGGACGCTGGGTTCGCTGACCACGCTGTGCCGCCCCAGCGTGTCGGTCACACCCAGCGGCCCGCGCCGCACCAGGTGCAGATGGCCGACGCCGGTTCCGCCGTCGAAGTCGGCCATGCCGCACAGCGCGCCGCTGTAGAACACACGGGCATGAAGTTCGAAGCGCTGGAGCAAGGCTGACAGCCGGTCAGACATAAAGAATGGGGTGAAGTTGAGATGAATGGTTGAACGAAAGAGACAAATTGCTGCTGATCATCTCATTCAAGCCGCTACATTGCAGTGACCCCTGGAAGGAGACCCCATATGTCGATGCCGTCCCCGCTGATCCCGCGTCGGCAAGTGCCTACCCTGCAGGTGCCTACGCTGGACCACGGCAGCTTTTCCCTGGCGGAAGACGCCGCAGTCAACTTCACGCTGGTCGTGTTTTATCGCGGCCTGCACTGCCCGGTCTGCCTGAAGTACCTGCTGGAACTCGGCCGGCTGCAACCCGAGTTCGACAGCCGGGGCGTCAACGTGATCGCAATCTCCAGCGACGGGCGGGAGCGGGCGCAGGCCATGGCCGACAAGCTGAAGGCTCCGGCCCTGCGCATGGGCTACGACCTGAGCCTGCCCAAGGCGCGCGAGTGGGGCCTGTTCATCAGCACCTCGCGCGGCACCACGTCGATCGGCATCGAGGAGCCCGCTCTCTTCTCCGAGCCCGGCGTGTTCATCGTGCGGCCCGACGGCACCCTCTATTACGGCGCCGTGCAGACCATGCCCTTTGCGCGACCACACTTTGACGAACTGCTGGCGGCGCTCGACTTTGCGCTGGAGAAGAACTACCCGGCGCGAGGGGAATACATCGGCGCGGTGTGAGCTCGCTGCCCCCGCTTCGGCCGACTCGGCGCGAGGCGCGGGGCCGACACGCGGCCTGGATGATGCGACTTGCTGCTGACTCGTCAGAGGTCAAAGTTGTAGTCGATGATCAGAGGCGCATGGTCCGAGAACCGCGGCTCCAGGTGGATGTGCTCCCGTTTCGCCTTGGCGGCGATGGCGGGTGTGGCCAGGTGGTAGTCGATGCGACAAAAGGCCTGCGGATCTGTAGCAACCCGCAGCAGGGTTTCATTTGCACGCTAAGGCGCAGATCGATCCATGACCGTCAACAAGCCGCGATAAAGCTGTCTCCGACATTCACGCCTCGGAGTGCCGCTCGCGGCCAATTGCGGGTATTGGCGTGCGGCTGGTTTGGACCAGGTCAGGTTGATGACCCTGCGTCGCCGGCATCCACGGCGTGTTCGGCCTCGACATGGAGCACTGCCCGAACTGCGGCGGCGGCCCGAAGATCATCGCGGCGATCCTGGAGCAGCCGGTGGTCAAGAAGATCCTCACACACCTGGGGCTCGGGGTGCCATCGGGAAGGAAAAGGGCGTTTGAAAACACTAACCTCCAGGGCTGCGGCGATGGTGCGGGGGAAGGACATGTTGGACTCCTGCGATGCTGTTGGGTGAGGAAGGCTTGACGGGAGGGTGGGGAACCGGGTCAGGCACTGGGACAGAACACGCAGAAACCGGCCAGATCCCGACCCGGCGCAAAAAATTTCACGCAGTGGCGTCTGCCGCCCAGGCTAGAGTGCCCCCGGTCACAGAACGGGAACGAGGAGACACTGATGTCGATGCAGCGCCGCCGCTTCATCCAGGCCCTGGCCGGCACCACCGCCGGCGCCACCGGTGCGGCCGCCTGGCCCGACAGCATCCGCCGGGCGCTGGCCATTCCGGCTGCCCGGCGCACCGGCAGCCTGCAGGACGTGCAGCACGTGGTCATCCTGACCCAGGAGAACCGCTCGTTCGACCAC
>CAYJEC010000057.1:0-11637 GCA_964369025.1 uncultured Ideonella sp.
GCGGGAACCTTCGTCTGCAACCATGTCTTCTACGCGTTGATGCATGGGCTTCGCGAGCAACCCCAGGTGCGCGCGGGCTTCATGCACCTTCCGTTGCTGCCGGCCCAGGCCTCCCGGCACCCGGGGCAGGCCTGCATGCCGCTGCCCCTGATGATCGAGGGGGTGCGCCAGGCACTGCGCATTGCGGCGAGCCACCAAGGGGCCGATCTGGACTGGAGCGCTGGGCAGATCGCCTGACAGGCCGCACCAGCTGCGGCACCTTCAAATTGAGGATGTTTGATGGGCATCCGGCGAAACACGATTGCCGGCAGGTGGGCCCCCACCGACACTTCAGTAGCTGGCGTTGTCTGCCAGCGCTACACGTTCTGCCGAAGGGTTTCTGATGACGTTTTTCTCTCAACGCAGCCCTAATGTGGCTGCAGCGGTGGCCGCAGCGGCCCTGATCGGGTTGTCGTTGCCGGTTGGCGCCAAGGAGACTGCCTACTTCCTGCCCGAGTATGGGTACTCCGACGCGCTCCTGATCGACTGGCGTGCCAATGGCACGGCCCGCGTCGTCAATTCCGTGGGCGCACAGGTGGGGGTTGTGACCAGCGATGCCGTGCAGCGCGTGGTGACGCTGAACAGCCCGATCAGTCAAACCTATGAGGCGACCGATTCCTGCGATTTCCTCATACAAGTGCGGCAGGACCTGAACCAAGTGGTCGTCCGCGACAGCGGCAAGACGGCACAGATCGTGGGCATCGGCACGCTCACCAACCTGGGCGGGTGCCAGGACGGCCTGGTGACCCCATTCGGTTCGTTGACCGACGCCGGTGCGACCCATGCGCAGATCGCCATGTCCAAGCGCCCGCCTCTGACCGATCTCGTTCCAGGAGCCGTCGTGGCGGGCTTCAGCGAGGACACCTCGCCAAATGATCCCTTCCCCGCGCAGGATGTGGTGGTCGTGCAGGCAGGATCCGTGTTGTTCCAGTCCAGCAGCAACAACGTCCCGCTGACCACCACCTCTGACGGCTGGCTGCTGCTCGGCCTGCCGGCAGAACAGCGTGGGTACACGCGCTTGGCGTTCGATGCCAAGACAGGCGGCGAGCACTGGCTGCGGGCCGTCTGGGCGAACGGCCAGGTGCAGCAGGTCTATGAAGCGACCTTGGTCAAGCCAGAGGTCGGTGCGAGCTTTGGTACCTCGAGGCAAGCCTCACGCATGTGGCAATCGGGCTTCAGCCTGGGCAGCAGAACCCCGTTCTTCATCTACCTGTACCAGACCGGCAATGGCGAGCGTGTGTCCCAGGATCTCGATGCCGGCACCGAGTTCCGCTCGCCGATCACCTGGCAGTTTTCAGGCAATGACATTCTTCAGACCCGCCTCCTTGGCGGCGGCACCATCCGTGGCGAGCGCACCTGGGTTCCCCTGCGCGATGTGGGCACCTATGACGAATGGGTCATGGAATCCGAGCGGTGGACGTTTGCCGATGGCTCGGTCAACACCTTGATCAAGCCACGCATCAGCCGCTACGTGGACACGGGCAAGGCGGTTCCGCCGGCTCGGTAGAGCCGGCACTCATCAAATTTGATGAGTGCACAAGGGGATTCAGGGTGAATCCCCTTGTGCGCACCGACGGCGGCCGTGAAGACTGGTGAAGCCGGTCGGCATGTCCCGGCCAACAAACCATTTTTCAGAGGGTTCGATATGTTGTATCTACGCTGGCAGGGCGCGTTCGCGCTTGCCGTCGCCTTGACCGCCTTCAGCGCGCCGGCCGCGGCCGCTGCCGCCAAGTCCATCGCCTACTTCGCAACTTCCGACGCCAACAACGTCCTATATCTCATCGATTGGGTCAGCGGCAAGCGTGCGCGCGTCGTGGGTGGGTTCGGTTCACAAGGCGGTGCCATTGCCAAGAATGGTATCCAGCGCGTGATCACGCTGGACGCCCCGTTGTCCGCCACCTTTGTTGACGTGGACTCGTGCGGCTTCGTCATCGACTTGCGGCAAGACGTGAACCAGGTGGTGGTCAGCGACAACCCCACCGGCGGTACCTCCCAGTTGACCGAGATCGGTACCTTGACCAACATCGGCGGATGCCAGGATGGGCTGGTCACACCGTTTGGTGCACTCACCGATCCGGGCAGCACGATGAGCCGGGTCGACATGGCCGCGCGGCCCCCCCTGACCGATCTGGTGCCCGGGACCCAACTGGCCGGGCCCAGCGAAGAGCCCTTGGTGGTGCCCGACTTCCAGGTGGCCCAGGATCTCGTGACCTTCCAGGCGGGGTCGGTGCAGTTTCGCGCCTCCGGAAACGTGGTTCCGGCGCTGGTTGATTCCAACCAGTGGCTGATTCTGGATTTGCCGGGTTTTCAGCGGGGCTATGCCCGCCTGGCAGTCAACAGCAAGACGGCAGGTGAGACCTGGATACAGGCCGAGTGGGTGGGCGGTCAACCCGTTCGAGTGTTCGAGGCCTTGATGGTCAAGCCAGTCGCAGGTGCGGCGTTCGGTACCGAAAAGCAGGCCTCGCGCATGTGGGAGTCAGGCCTGTTCTCCGCCACGCGCACGCCGTTCTTCATCTACCTGTACCAAGGTGGCACTGGCGAGCGGATCTCCAGGAACCTCGACCTGGGCACCGAATCCCGCACTCCGATCACCTGGGGGTTCAACGGCCTGAACATCGTGCAGACCCGCTTCACGGGGGCCAACCGCCGTGATCGCACCTGGGAGCCGATCCGCAACCAAGGCGCTGGCGTCCGGTGGGTGATCGAGAACGAACTGTTCACCGACGGTGGTGGCAACGTGTCGGTGTTGATCAAGCCGCGTGTCAATTTCCTGCTCGACGGGGGCAAGGCAGTTCCCCCGCCACCAGCAAGCCAGCGATCGAGCGGCATGGTGTATCTGAACCACAAGCCGGCGCTCGCACGCTGACCTGAAGGAGGGCCGTCGGGTCAGGTGCCCGGTGGCTCGTCCAGGTGGTCGCGATAGCCCCGCCAGGGGCCCATGGCCGATTTCATCAAGGCCATCTGGCGCACGAAGCCTGGGCAGGCGGCGCAAATCACCAGATGGAAACGCAGGCGCAGCTTATCCGCCCAAGGCAGGGCAGCATCCTGCCCCTGCAGAACCAGGTGTGTCGCTTCCTTGCAGTTGATCATCCAGCTCATGTCGTGCCTCCTGTGCCGCCGAGCGGTGTGAACCAGGTCGCTTGCAGGCAATCCCGCAAGCGCAGGCGGGCTCTGTGCAGCAGCACCCACAGGTTGGTCGACGTGATCGCCAATTCCTTGCAGATTTCGTCGGTTTCCAGTTCCAGCCACTCGCGCATCATGAAGACGCGCCCTTGCGCGGAAGGCAGCTTTTCCACGCAGGCATCAAGCACCGCCAGGAACTGGCGCTGTCCCAACAGGGCTTCGGGTTGATCGCCCCAATCGGCCGGCTTGTCGCGCCAGTGGCCGGTTTCGTCGAAGAGCATGGCGTCGAGATCCTCGCCATCGTCGCGGTCCAGTACCGTGGCTTCCCGGGCCTGGCGGCGCAACTGGTCGACCAGCTTGTGTTTCAAGATGCCGACCAGCCAGGTCTTCAACTGCGAGCCTCCGGCAAACGCCTGCGGCCGTTCCAGGGCGGCAAGCAAGGTGTCCGACACCGCATCTTCCGCCCAGGCATCATTGCGCAACTGGCTGCGCGCGTAGCGCAAGAGTTGCGGTTGCAAGGCCTGCACCTGTTGGGCAAAGTCGGTCATGCCAGTGTCGCGAGTGATCGAAGCCCACAGTGTAAGGAATCACCGGCCACTCCGACCGATGCCTGTCCCCTCATCATTCACCCTCGTTTCTAGGAGAACCCCCGTGAATTCACAACGTCAGATTGCCGCTTCCGCCCTTGCCGCCGTGTTTGCGCTGGGCCTCGCCAGCACCAGCGTGCATGCCCAGGAGAAGGCCAAGGAGAAGTGCTACGGCATCGCCAAGGCCGGCCAGAACGACTGCGCCAACCTCAGCGGCAGCCACTCGTGCGCTGGGCAGTCCAAGGCCGACATGGACGCCGGCGAGTGGAAGTACGTGCCCAAGGGCACCTGCAAGGACATGAAGGGCCTGAGCGCCGACGAGGCCAAGGCCAAGGCCAAGAAGGCCTGATCGACACCGCCTTCCAGCACGCGCCATGCCCACCGTTGCACCACAGCCCAGCCCCGCATCGGCGCCTGTGGGCATCGGTTGGCGGGCGCCCCACTACCGGGAGCTTCTCTCGAGCCTGCCGGAGGTGGACTTCATCGAGGTTCACTCGGAGAACTTCTTCGGTGACGGTGGCGCCGCATTGGCTCTGCTGGGCCAGGCCCGCGAGCACTACCCGGTCAGTTTGCATAGCGTGGGCCTGGCACTCGGTTCTGCCGAGGGCCTGGACCCCTGGCATCTGGACCACCTGGCTCGCCTTGTCGAGCGTGTGCAGCCGGTGCGCGTGTCGGACCACGCCAGCTTCGCCCGCGTGGCGCTGCGAGGCGGCGGGCCGGTCGTGCATGGCAGTGATTTGCTGCCGGTCGCCTTCACCGACGCCTCGCTGGACCTGATGGTCGAGCATGTGCAGCAGGTTCAAGAGCGCCTCCGCCGGCCCATCCTGGTGGAAAACCTTTCGGCCTACCTGCGCTGGGAGGACGATCATCTGGCCGAGCCGGAGTTTTTCAACGCCCTGGTTCGCCGCAGCGGCTGCGGCCTGCTGCTGGATGTGAACAACCTGGTGGTCAATGCGCTCAACCGGTGCGCGAGTGATCCCACGGCCGAAGCCTGTGCCTGGGTCGACGCGCTGGACGCCGGCGTCGCCGGAGAGATCCATCTGGCCGGCTACAACGCTGCCGGGCGGCTGGTGATCGACGACCATGGCTCGCCGGTGCACGACACCGTCTGGCCCGTCTACCGCCACGCGTTGCGACACCTCGGCCCGGTGCCCAGCCTGATCGAATGGGACACCGACCTGCCTGCGCTCGATGTCTTGCTGGCTGAGGCCTGGCGGGCGCGGGAGTGTGCGGAATGAGCCGCCGCTTCGAATCTGAACGCCAGCGTGGGTTTCTGTCGGCTCTGCGCGATTCCGGCAACGCTTTGCCCGTGGCCGCCGTTGCACTGCCGGCGGCTGACCGGCTGGCCGGCCTGCGGGCATACCGGGCCAACGCTCAGGCCATCGCCCATCGAGCGCTGATCGCCGCATACCCAACCGTGGAACGCCTGCTGGGTGACGAGCCCATGAAGGCCCTGGCGCGCGATCTCTGGCGCGCGCACCCGCCCGTTCGTGGTGACCTGGCCTGGTTTGGCGCTGAACTCAGCAGCTGGATTGGCGGCGTGACGGAACTGGCCGAGTGGCCCTGGCTCGCCGATGTGGCCCGGCTGGACTGGGCGCTTCACTGCGCGCAATCCGCCGCCGATCCGCCTGACCTTCCTGAGGGCTTGACGCTCCTGGCGGAACACGACCCCCTGCAGTTGGCCGTGATCCTCGTGCCGGGCTCCGCGTGTGTCGTTTCGTCGTGGCCCGTCCATGCCATCTGGGACAGCCAGGCCCGCGGGGCTGGTGAGGCCCCAGAACCCGGTGTTGCCGAGACCGCCTGGGTCTGGCGCCGCGGCCACGGTGCCTGTGTCTCGACCTTGGGCCCCGGTGAATCGGCGCTGCACCAATCACTGCTGGCTGGCCAGTCGCTCGGCCTGGCCTGGGACTCGGCCTCGACGGCCGACCCCGATTTCGACTTCCCCGCCTGGCTGACCCGCGCGTTGCGCGAGGGGTGGCTGGCCGGGATCCACCCTCTGACATCCTGAAGGAGTTCCCCATGTTCTCTGCGCCTCCTGTGCTGGCGCGCGCCTGGCTGCGCGCGATCGGCTGGCTCGAAGCCCTGCAACCTCTGGCCTTGCTGGCAGCACGCCTCTATGTGGCGCGTGTCTTCTTCCTTTCTGGTCTGACCAAGATCCAGGATTGGGAGATCACGCTGGCCCTGTTCGCCGACGAGTACCACGTGCCCCTGGTGCCGCCTGAGCTGGCCGCCTATGCTGGCACCGCCGGCGAGCTGGTGCTGCCCGCGCTGCTGGCACTCGGCCTGGCCGGGCGGTTCGGCGCGATGGGCCTTTTCGTGTTGAACATCGTGGCGGTGCTGAGCCTGCAGGAAATCGCCGACGCGGCCCTGCAGCAGCACGTCTTCTGGGGCAGCCTGCTGGCTGGCCTGGTGCTGTGGGGGCCCGGCAAATGGTCGTTGGACCGGTTCGTGGCGCCTAGGTTCTTGGGTAGCGCGACACGCTGAGCGTCATCGGCGAGGGCACCCGGCCGTTGTCGTCGCGTGGCAGCACGGCGGTCTTCTCGACGGCGCGCAGCACGGCATCGTCCCACTCCTTGATGCCGCTGGGCTTGACCACGCGTTGGCTGAGGATGGTGCCGTCCGCCGCCACACGCAGCTCGACCTCGGTGGTCGGGTTGCCGGCCACCTCGAAGGGCAGTTGGATGTTGGGCCGGATGCGCGCCACGATGCGGCCGGCGTAGCTGGACGAAGGCCCTGCGTCGCGCGCCGCAGTGCCGGTGCTGGTGGGGCCGCCGGTGCCGCCAAGCTGCTCGTTCATTCGGCGCAGCTGATCCTGGCGGGCCTTCTCACGCGCAGCCTCGGATTTCTGCTGGGCCAGCCGTTCCTTGTCTGCCTGTGCCTTGGCGTCACGCTCCTTCTCGCGCTGAAGCTCCTCCTGCTGGCGCTTCTCTCGGGCGCGCTGCTCCTCGGCTTCCTTGCGCTCCCTTTCCAGACGCTGCTTCCTGGACTGTTCGACGGCAATCTGCGCGTCGCGCTCGGCCGTGTCCGGCGGCGGCATGGCCACCTTGGGTGGTGGCGGCGCCGGCTCGGCCGCCTCGGGCGGCGGTTCGGCGCGCGGCGCGGCGATCTCAGGCACCGCGGCCCACAACTCGGCGCTGACCCCCTCCGGCTCCACGTTGCGCCATTGCACGCCGAGGGCCAGTGCAGCCACGAGCCCCGCATGCGCCAGCACCGACATCAGCGCGCCCACGCGCGGGTTGTCGCTGCTCGGCGGACGCAACGCGTCACGCGGGATCGTCAGCGATTTCAGCGGGTGCCGCGGGTCGAAGGACGAGCTGGCGTTCACGGGTATGGTCCAACCAGGGGCCGCATTCAACCGGCTTGTTTGACCGACAGGCCCACGCGCTGCACACCAGCGCGCTGCAAGGTGTCCATCACCTTGACCACGGCCTCGTAGCGCACCTGCTTGTCGGCCGAGATGACCACCGGCGCGTCGGCCTGGCCACCCTGCGCCTCGCGTACGCGCGCGGCGAGCTGATTCATCGAGATGGCGGCAGGCTCGCCTTTGTCGACCTTGATGCGCAGCTTTTCGTCGGTGCCGACGACGATTTCGATCACCGTCTGCGGCCGCTGCCTGGCCTTGCCCACGCTCGGCAGGTCGACCACGCCGGTGGTGATCAATGGGGCGCTGACCATGAAGATGATCAGCAGCACCAGCATCACGTCGATGAACGGCACCATGTTGATCTCATTCATCGTGCGCCGCCGCCGCACCGGGCCACCACGGGCCATGACACCAGCCATGTTGTGCTCCGGCTGGTCAGCGCGTCGGCGCAGCCGTGGGGGCCGCGACGTTGCGCTGGAGGATGTTCGAGAACTCCTCGGTGAAGCTCTCGAGCTGGATCGCGATGCGGTCGATGTCGCGCGCGAAGCGGTTGTAGCCGATCACTGCGGGGATCGCAGCGAACAGGCCGATGGCGGTGGCCACCAGCGCCTCGGCAATGCCCGGTGCGACGGTGGCCAGCGTCACCTGCTGCATGTTCGACAGGCCGACGAAGGCGTGCATGATCCCCCACACCGTGCCGAACAGCCCCACATAAGGGCTGACCGAACCCACTGTGCCCAGGAAGCCGAGGTTCCCCTCGATCGTGTCCAGCTCGCGTTGCAAACTGGCGCGCATCGCGCGGCGTGCGCCGTCCAGCTGGGCCGTGGTGTCCAGGCGGCGCTCGCGAAGTTTCAGGAACTCACGCATGCCGCTGGCAAACAGGCGCTCCATCGGGGCGGTGTCCACCCGCGTGCTCGCGCCCTGGAACAGGTCGTTCAAGTTCTTGCCGGACCAGAACTCCTGTTCGAACTGGTCGTTGCGGCTGCGCACCTTGGCCAGGCCCACCAGTTTGGCGAAGATCACCGACCAACTGGCCAGCGACACGCCGAGAAGGCCGGCGATCACGAGCTGCACCACCCAGCTGGCGTGCATCACGAGGGAGACGATGGAGAGATCCTGGTTCATTCGGTCAGTCGGGCAATGATGTCGGTCGGAATGCGGCGGGGGCGGAAGGTTCCACGGTCCACGCAGGCGATCTGGATCTGGACGTCGCACAGCACCGTGGTGTCGCGCCAGGCTGCTTGAGCAATCTGCATGCTCGCCCGCCCGATGTCGATGGGCTGCACCGTGACTTGCAGCGTATCGTCCAGCCGGGCCGGGCTGAGGTAACGGATGCGTGCATCGGTGACGACGAACATCGCCCCGTCGGCCTCGGCCATCGCCTGCTGCCCGAAGCCGGCCGCGCGCAACCACTCTGTGCGCGCGCGCTCGAAGAACTTCAGGTAATTGGCGTAGTAGACGATGCCGCCAGCGTCGGTGTCTTCCCAGTAGACGCGCAGGGCATGGGAAAAGGCGGCGGGCTCATGCATGGCAAGCCGCTCATGATACGTGAGGGTCAGCGCCGCGACTGCTCGTACACGGGGCCCCAGACCGGGTGCCCGGCCTCGGCCTTGTTCAAGCTGAAGGCCGGGTCGGCCGCACGGGCAGCGCGGAAGGCCGCTTCGCATTCGGCCGCGCGGCCGCTGGTGCAGTAGATGAAGGCCAGGGTCTTGTGCGCTGTGGCCCTGTCGCGCGCCGTGACGGGCTGAAGGCGCAGGGCCTCGCCCAGCGCGCGCTCGGCCTCTGAATACTGGGCTTCGTCATACGCCCGAAGGCCCAGCAGCAGGTTTCGCTCGGCGGGCTTGTCGAACGCATCGCTGACGCTGGCGGGCGCGCCAGGTGCCACGCATCCGGCCAAGTTGGCCGCCAGCGAGATCGCGAGTGCGACGACGGCGCGGGATCCGGCGAACGGAAGGGATCGGCTCATTGTTCGAAACGGTGCTTCAGGGTCACGGGCTGGTCCTCGGCGATCTCGACACTGCGCACGAGGGGAGGCAGGTCGCCATTGCGGATGGTGACCGTGTGCGTTCCCGCCGGCAAGCTCAGGCGCGTCAGCGGCGGGGCGATGCCGTGCGGCACGCCGTCCACCTCTACCTGCCCCCAAGGGCTGATGGCCAGGTGCAGCACGCCGGGGGGCGGTGGCGCGGGCGGGGTCGTTTCCATGGGCGCCACGGCGGAACTGGCTGGTTTGGCCTTTTTCTCGCGTGTGATCGCCACAGGACGGGGCTTGGGCGGCTCGGCGGCGGCCAGGGCAGATATCAGCGCCGCCTCAGCCGCCGACGCTGCCGATTCCGTGGCCGCCAAGGCGGGCGCGGGATCCGCGACAGGCGCCGCCAGGGTTGGCGTCGGGGACGACGCCGCTGAGGCCGCGGGCACGGCGTCCATGTTGCCCGGGTCGTTGCGCCAGACCATGGATTGCAGCAGCGCTGCGGTTGCCGCCACACCGGCACCCAGACCCAGCAGCACCAGGCGGCGCCGGCGCACGATGGCCGGGCTCTCGGTGAAGGCCCGTGCTTCGGGCTGTTCCAGCCAGTTGCGGAGGTCCATCGACAGGTGGCGGGCCGAGGCGTAGCGGTCGCCAGGGTCGCGGGCCATGGCGCGCGCGGCGATGGCCGACAGCGTGGCCGGCACCTTCGGCTGCACCTGCCGTGCCTGCGGCGTCGGGGCGCTGAGCACGGCCTGGTTGATGTCCTCGATCGTTGCGCCGCTGTAGGGGCGCTGCCCTGTCAGCAGTTCGAACATCACCACCCCGAGCGAGTAGACATCGCAACGCCGGTCCACGTTGTCGCCGCGCAGTTGCTCTGGGGCCAGGTAGTACGGTGACCCCGCCACCGGTGCCTCGGCTGGTGTGTCAGGGGGCGCCCCGGCCGGAGCGGGTTCGGCGATGGGCACCTCGCGCTGTGCAATGCGTGCGATGCCGAAATCCAGCACCTTGGGCTGCTTGCGGCCCACCATGAAAATGTTGGCAGGCTTGATGTCGCAGTGCACCACGCCCTTCCCGTGCGCATAGGCCAGCGCATCGGCCACGCGGCGGACCACCTGGGCTGCTTCTGCCGGGTTGGGGCGCCACCCCTCCTGCAACAGGTGGCGCAGGTCGCGCCCGCGCAGCGGCTCCATCGCGATGTAGATGCCCTGTTCAGACGGGCCCGCGTCGAAGACGGTGACGATGTGGGGGTGCGACAGGCGAGCTGCCGCCCGGGCCTCGTTCAGGATCAGGTCGTCGCGGGCCCCCAGGGCTTCGGTGTCGGCGTGCAGGCGCAGGGTCTTGACGGCCACGGCACGCGACAGCAGCGGGTCCCAGGCGGCGAAAACCGTGCCAAGGCCGCCCTCGCCGAGCACTGCCTTCAAGGCGTAGCGGCCCACGTAGCCGATGGTCGGCCTGGGCGCAGACAGGTGCTCTGGGTCGCCCGGGTCACCCGGTTCAGCGGGCTTGCCCAGGATCGGCAGATCCCCGACCATCGTGGCTTCAAAGGCGGAATCCGACGGATCCTCCGCCGGCGACCGCCGGAACGGGTTCCAACGCATGGGTGCAAGCATAGCCAAGGGGCAGGGTGCCGAAGCGGAAAAATAGCGGGGGGCACCCCGGGAGTTAACCCCTTGTCACCCTTTGAGCACCTGCCGCAATCGGGAAACGGCTTCCTGCAACAGGGGCAGGCTGGTGGCGAACGACAGGCGCAAGTAGCGCTCTGCAGCGGCCGGGCCGAAGTCTCTTCCCGGCGTCAGGGCGACATGGGCGCGACGCATCATGTCGTCGCAGAAATCCCAGCTGTTGAGCGAATGCGCGCTGCAGTCGGCCCAGGCATAGAAGGCACCATCGGGCATCACGGGCACCGTCAGCCCCAGCGTGTTCAAGGCCGGTACGACAAAGTCGCGCCGGACCCGGAAGGCCTCCCGGCGGCGCTCGTACTCGACGATGGACGCAGGCTCGAAGCAGGCCAGCGCGGCATGCTGGGCAATGGACGAGGCGCAGATGTAGAGGTTCTGCGCCAGCTTGTCCAAGGGTGCCACCAACTCCGGTGGCACCACCAGCCAACCCAGGCGCCAGCCCGTCATCGAGAAGTACTTGGAGAAGCTGTTGACCGAGATCACGTGGTCGCCGAGCGCCAACGCACTGCGGCCGTAGGCGGCGTCGTAACTCAAGCCCAGGTAGATCTCGTCGACGATGCTGACGCCGCCGCGCTCGCGCACGGTGGCGACGATGCGGGCGAGTTCGTCCGGCGCGATCGAAGTTCCGGTGGGGTTGGAGGGCGAGGCGAGCACCACGCCGCGGGTGGCCGGCGTCCAGTGAGCGGCCACGCCTTCCGCGTCGAGCTGGAAGCGGGCGGCGGCCGAGGCGGGCAAGGCGCGGGCCGTGGCCCCGGTGGCCGCCACGAAGTGTCGGTTGCAAGGGTAGCTGGGGTCGGGCATCAGCACCTCGTCCCCAGGCTCGAACAAAGCCAGGCAGGCCAGTTGCAACGCGGCCGAGGCGCCGGCAGTGATGAGGAT
>CAYJEC010000058.1:0-11584 GCA_964369025.1 uncultured Ideonella sp.
GCCGCGCCGCTGAGGTTGGTCGAGCGCAGCACCAGCAGGTCGCCCGGGCCGGCGATCTCCAGCGATTCCACCCAGCGCAGCACTTCGGGTTGCGCCTTCAGCGCCACGACCAGCGATTCGGCCAGCGCGCGCGGGTTGGCCTTGAGCGGCTTGGCCAGTTGCATGGCCACGGTGACCGCCAGATCGCCATGGGCCGCCTGCTTGGGCGACTCGAAGGTGGGGGTGAGGGGGTGGTCGGGGGCCAGCTGCGCCACGGCGCGGGCCAGCGCGAGCTGCAGCTCTGCCTTGGCTTGGATCATGAGCGGATTCTAAGGTTGGGGCGCCAAATTACCGGGCCCTACCCGTGGTGTTCGGCCTTTCATGCCCCTGTCGGAAGGTTCACAGTGGGGCACGGGCAGGCGCGCCCGCGGCGTTGAGCTTGCCTGCCGTGTGCGCCACGACCCCCGGGACCACACCGTGAGCAGAACCCCCTCCACCACCTCGCCCAGCTCAACTTCATCGCGTTCCCGAACGAAGGCGCAGGCGACCGTGCCCATGCATCGGCCGGTGGATCCGGATCTGCCTCCGATGATCGGCAAGTACCGCGTGCTCGATCGCCTCGGCGAGGGCGCGACCAGCGAAGTGTTCCTGGCGTACGACGACTTCCACGGCCGCGAGGTGGCCATCAAACGCGCCCGCGCCAGCGCCGGCCGATCGGCCGCCGATGTTCACTTCTCGTCACGCTTCTTCGCCGCAGAAGCGGCCTTGGTCGGCCGCCTGAACCACCCGAACGTCGTGCAGATGTTCGACGCCGTGGACGACCCGGTCCAGCCCTATCTGGTGATGGAGCATGTGCCCGGGCTGACGCTTCGCGCCTTCTGCCAGCAGGACCGGCTGCTGACGCTGGAGCAGGTCGTCGAGATCGGCTTCAAGTGCGCGATGGCGCTGGGTTACGTCTACCGCCAGGGCCTCATCCACCGCGACGTGAAGCCGGCCAACATCCTGGCGGTGACCGAGGGCGCCGAAGTCGTCGACATCAAGCTGACCGATTTCGGCAGCGTGCTGAACCTGGGCTCGGACCGCACCCAGATCCACCGCGTCGGCTCGCTGGCGTACATGTCGCCGGAGCAACTGGATGGCTCTGCGCTCGACTGCCGCGCCGACATCTACTCCCTAGCCGCAGTGCTCTACCACCTGATCGCCGGCCGGCCGCCCTTCGAGGCCGACAGCCAGGTGGCGCTGCTGAACATGATCTGCCATGCCGAGCCCGAGCCGCTGACGGCACTTCGCGAAGGCGTGAGTGCCGCGCTGGACCGAGCCATTCGCAGCGCACTGGCCAAGGACCGCAACGACCGGCCGGAAGACTGGGACCAGTTCGCCCAGGCCCTGTCGGCCCTGATCACTAACCACGAGGTGCCTCGAGGCCAACTGCAGCGGGTGCTCGACTCCGAGCGATTCAACCTCCTGCGGGCCCTGGAGTTCTTTGCCGATTTCGGCGATGTCGAGCTGTGGGAGGTGGTGCACCGGGCGCGCTGGCAGCGATTCCCCTTCGGACACAAGATCTTCAAGCGCGGCCAGGAGGGCAAGCAGTTCTACTGCATCGCCCAGGGCGAGGTCGAGGTCTTCCGTGACGGCCAGCGCGTGGCGCGTCTGGGGGCCGGCACCTCGGTCGGCGAGATGGCCTACCTGGCACCCAGCGCCGACCTGCGCCGCCATGCCACCGACGTGGTCGTCACCGAGCCCTGCACCACCGTCTCGTTCAACCCGGAGAGCCTGGGCCAACTGAGCCCGGACACCCGGCACCGCTTCGATGCGGCCTTCATCAAGGTTCTGGTGCGCCGCCTGCATGCAGCGCACGAGGCGCTGGCGCACCCGCGCAAGATCCTTTGAGTCGCAGGGCGTGCCGCCGGTCATCCGGCGGCCGTTGCCGCGCGTTGTTCGGGTTGCCGACAGGGAGCCTCAATGGTTGAATCCCCATCGGTTCGATACCCACCGACATCAAGGACGCCTCATGAAACAGCTTTTCATTGCACTCGCCGTGGCCACTGCCGCGTTCGCCGCCTCGGCCCAGACCGCCGCCCCGGCGAGCGCTCCGGCCTCGGGCCCGGCGCCATCCGCCCAACAGAGCAAGATGGGCCAGTGCAATGACAAGGCTGGCCCCATGAAGGGCGACGAGCGCAAGGCGTTCATGAAGGAGTGCCTGTCCGCCAAGGCCTCGCAGACCGACAAGATGAAGACCTGCAACGCCGATGCCAAGGGCAAGAAGGGCGACGAGCGCAAGGCCTTCATGAAGGAGTGCCTGAGCAAGTGAAGCGGTGCCGATGACGCACACGGAGGCGGGCCGAGGCCCGCCTTTTTCATGCCCTTGACGTTTGCGATCGACGAACAAATGCCCAGCCCAGCGTGGTGAAGGTGTCGATTCACGCAATAATCGGCCCATGGATTCCTTGCGCGCGATGCGGGTCTTCGCCCGGGTGATCGACGAAGGCAGCTTCGCCGCTGCGGCCCGGGCGCTTGACCTGGCGCCGGCGGTGGTGACCCGCCTGGTGGCCGAACTGGAGGAACATCTGGGTGCGCGGTTGATGAACCGCACCACCCGCCGCATCTCCCTCACCGAGGTCGGTGAAGGTTACCTGGAGCGGGTGCGCCGCATCCTGGCCGACGTCGACGAGGCAGAGGCCCTCGCACAGGCCTCGGTGGCCGAACCGCGTGGCCCGGTGCGCATGCTGATGCCGCCGGCCGTCGCGGTGCACCAACTGGCCAAGCACCTGCCCCGTTTCCATGCGCGCTATCCCCTGGTGACCGTGGAAATCGTTGCCAACGGTTCGGTCGAAACAGTGGACGACGCCTTCGATCTGACCATCGTGGCGGTACGCAAGCCCCTTGACGGCAACTTCATCGCCCGCCGCCTGGCCCGTACCGAGGTCGTGACCGTGGCGGCCCCCGAGTACTTGGACCAGCGGGGCCGGCCTGGTCACCCGCGCGAGCTGCACGACCACGACGTGCTGATCCCGCCGATCTCTGAATTGCAGCGTGGCGTGAGCTTCTACCGCGGCGGCTTGGGTGACGAAAGCGACACGGGTGCCGAGGTGTTCAACGCCATCCCGCGCCGCGGCGTACTCAGCACGCTCAGCGTGGACACCAACTACGCGGCTGCGCTGGCGGGCCTGGGCATCGCCGGGTTGCCGTCCTTCGTTGTCGAGGATGCCTTGATGGAACATGCGCTGGAGCGCGTGCTGCCCGAGTGGCATCTGTTCAGCAACACACTCTGGGTCGGCATGCCCACGCGTCAGCATGTGCCGGCCCGCACGCGGGCGATGCTCGATTTCCTGGTTCAGGTCTTCGGTGGCGAAGACCGCGATCCCTGGCTCGCGGCCGCCGGCTGCGAAACCCCGCACGGCATCACGCCGCGCGAAAGGGATCCTCAGAAGGTGTAGCCGACGGCCAGTTTCTGGTCCTGCATCGGCTCGATCAGGGCGAGCAGCGGGGCCAGTGGCCGGTAGCGCAGGGCCACCTTGGTGGCGTAGGCGAAGAAGCGCGGCAGATCCTCGCGGTAGGCGGGTTTGCCGTCGCGGTGTTTCAGGCGGCAGAAGATGCCCAGCACCTTCAGGTGGCGCTGCAGGCCCATCCACTCCACCTGGCGCCAGAACTCGCCGAAGTCGTCGTCCACCGGCAGCCCGGCCTTGCGTGCGGTTTCCCAATAGCGTACCGCCCAGTCGAGCTCGCGCTCCTCGTCCCAGGAGATGAAGGCATCTCGCAGCAGCGAAGCCAGGTCGTAACTGACCGGCCCCGCGACCGCGTCCTGGAAATCCAGGATCCCTGGGTTGGGGTCAGCCACCATCAGGTTGCGCGGCATGTAGTCGCGGTGGACGGCCACCACGGGCTGCGCCAGTGCGCTGGACACCAGCGTGTCGCAGACGCCTTGCCAGCGCGCCTGCTGCTTTTCGGTCCAGGTGATTCCGAACTCACGTTGCACGCACCACTCCGGAAACAGCGCCAGTTCGCGGCGCAACAACGCGTCGTCGTAGCGCGGCAGGGCGCTGGTGTCCAGGTGGCTCTGCCAGTGCACCAGGGCTCGTATGGCGTCGCGCATCAGGCGCTCTGCACCTTGGCCGGGGTCGTCGCGCAAGGCGTCCAGGTAGGGGCGTCGGCCCAGGTCGGACATCAGAACGAAGCCCTGCTCAGGGTCGGCGGCGAGCACTTCGGGCACATGCAGGCCGCTGGCGGTGATGCGCTCGGCCATCATCAGGAAGGGCTGGCAAGCGATCAGCGCGGGCGGGGCGTCCATCACCACCGCCGAACCGCCGCCGGCGCCGGTCAGTCGCAGATAGCGGCGGAAGCTGGCATCGGCCGAGGCCGGGGCCATGCTGGCCGGATCCAGCCCATGCCGGCTGGCATGGGGCGCCAGCCAGTGGCGCAGCGAGGCCTCGCGTTCGGCGGTGAAGGGTGAGGCAGGTGGTGCAGGCAGGGTGGGGGTCATGACCGAGGGGTCGGCGGGCAACCCTCGTGGATAATCTTCATTCTACTGACGCCCTGTTTGCTCGCGCGCCACCCTCGCCCGGTGCGCCGGAGTGCCTTCACCGGTGGCCCCCGCTTGCTGCGCCTGCCCGAATCCGTCTCCCGATTGCCTTGCCCGCTGGCCGCCCTGAGCGCCCTCGGCTGGGCGTGCGCGTGCGCCGTGGCGCCTGCGCACGCGGCTACGGTGCAATTGCCGGCCAGCCTCAGCGCACTGGAAGTGCGCAGCACGCTGGACCAGGAGACCGTGGCAGAGGGAGAGGTCGAACTGCGGCAGGGTCGCTTGACACTGACGGCCGACCACCTGCGCTTTCTGCAGTCCACTCAATGGGTGCAGGCCACCGGCCGGGTCACGTTGCGGCGCGAGGGCGACAGTTTTGCTGGCACCGAGGCCGGGGTGAACCTGCTCACTCTCGGGGGCTATGTGCTGCGCCCCCAGTACCACTTTGAGCGCACCGGCGCCGGTGGCCAGGCGGAGCGGATCGACTTCGTCGGCGAGAAGCGGCTCAAGGCGCGCCAGGCCGACTACACCAGCTGCACCCGCGATGAGGGCGGTACCCCCGACTGGCTGCTGTCGGCCGATCGGCTGGACCTGGACTTCGAGAACAACGAAGGCCTGGCCCAAGGTGCAGTGCTGCGCTTCCTGGGTGTGCCGATTCTGGCGGCCCCGCTGCTCAGTTTCCCGGCCACGGAGGCCCGAAAGTCTGGCTGGCTGCCACCCGCCATCGACATCGACAGCCGCGCAGGCGTCTCGGTTGCGGTGCCGTATTACTGGAACCTGGCACCCAATTTCGACCTCACCACCACGCCGTCGATCGCCTCGCGGCGCGGGCCGGGCCTGCAGGCCGAGTTCCGCTACCTCCGGCCCAGCGACGAGGGCCGCGTCGAACTGCACTCGGTGCCCGACGACCGAGTGGCCGGGCGCGGGCGGCACTCCTACGAATGGGACCTTGCTGGCGAGTTCACGCCGGGCTGGCGTTATGGCAGCCACCTGGAGCGTGTGTCCGACGACGACTATTGGAAAGATTTCGCCAGCCAGATGCCCAGCCTGACACGGCGGCTGCTTCCACAGGCCGCGGGACTGGAGCGCCGTTTCGGTGGCTCGCCGGACTGGAGCGTGGATCTCTACGCCCGCGTGCAGGGCTGGCAGGTGCTGCAGGATGTGGAGTCCATTCTCCCGCCCTACCAGCGCCTTCCCCAGCTGGGCGTGCGTGGGCAGGGGAACGCTGGCATCTCGGGGCTGCAATGGGAGCTGGAAGCCGAGGCCAACCGATTCGAATTGACTGACCGGGCCCCCGGTGATGCCCGGCCGGACGGCTCGCGGGTGCACCTGCTGGGCGCCTTGTCGCGCCCCTTCGACGATGGCTGGGGCTGGTTCACGCCACGCGCCTCCATCAATGCGGCCGGCTATGCCACCGACGTGCCGATGAGCGACGGCCGCACACGGGCCGAGAGGGCCGTGCCCACCGTGAGTGCGGACGCCGGCCTGAGGTTCGACCGCGAGACCGAGTTGTTCGGCTGGCCCCTGCGGCAGACCCTGGAGCCGCGCCTGCACTACGTCAACACGCCCCGGCGCGAGCAGACCACGTTGCCCCTGTTCGACACAGCTGCGAGTGACTTCAATGCGGTGTCCATCTACGCCGACAACCCGTTCTCAGGCGTGGACCGGGTGGCCGACACGCACCAGATCACTTTGGGAGCCACCAGCCGCTGGCAAGACGCGGCCAACGGCGTCGAGCGCTTGCGAATGGGCGCGGCGCAGCGCTTCCTGTTCCGCGACCAGCGGCTGACGCCGGAAGGTGCCACAGGCGACAAGCGCGTGTCGGACCTGCTGCTGTTCGGCTCGGGTTCACTGTGGCAGAACTGGATCTTCGACGCCACGCTGCAGTACGGTGCGGCGATCGACCAGCCGGTGCGCTCCATCGTGGCCGTGCGCTACCAGCCCTCGCCATTCCACACCCTTGCGGGCACCTACCGCTATGCCCGCGGCCTGAACGAGCAGTTCGAGCTGGGCTGGCAGTGGCCGCTGTACCGGGGCCAGATGCGGCCCGGTGCAGGTGGATGCCAGGGAACCCTCTATGGCGTCGGCCGAATCAACTACAACATGCGCGACAACCGCATCACCGACTCGCTGGCCGGCATCGAATACGACGCCGGCTGCTGGATCGGGCGGGTCGTGGCGGAACGGGTCTCCACCGGCCGCACCGAAGCGACCTCTCGGTTGATGATTCAACTTGAGCTGATTGGCCTGTCGCGCCTGGGCAGCAACCCCTTGAAGGTCCTGAAGGACAATATCCCCGGTTACAGGCTGCTGCGCGACGACGACGCAGCACCATCGTCCACGGTACAACCATGATCCAAACGACCTGCTTTCGCCCCGCGCTCGGTGTTCTGCTGCTGGCCGCCGCCACGGCCGGGGCCCAGCCCGCCATGCCAGCCAAACCAGCGGTGCGGCAGGCGGATTACATCGTCGCCATCGTCAACAACGAGTTGGTCACCCAGGTCGAGTTGGATCAGCGATTGAGCCGTATCCGCTTGGACGCGCTGCGCACGGGGGCCCGGTTGCCAGACTCCACCCAGTTGCGCAAGCAAGTGCTGGATGCGCTGGTCGAGGAACGGGTCATCGTCACCTATGCACGCGACAGCGGTGTCAAGGTCGACGACCCTGAACTGGACCGCGCTGTGGCCAACGTCGCCACGATGAACAAGCTGACCGTCGACACGCTTCGTGAGAGGCTGCGAGCCGAGGGCATGGACTACGCGCGTTTCCGGGCCAACCTGCGCGACCAGATCATGGCCGAGCGGGTGCGGGAGCGCGAAGTGGTCGGCCGCATCAGGATCACCGACGCCGAGATCGACGCCGCCGTGGCATCGCGCCAGACACAAAGTGCCGCATCGGCCGAACTGAACATTGCGCAGATCCTGGTCACGGTCCCCGAAAATGCCACCGACGCCGTGGTGGCCGAGCGCCGCGCCCGGATCGACGACGCACTCAGGCGTGTGCGCGCGGGCGAGCCCTTCGAATTGGTGGCGCGCTCTGTCTCCGAAGATGCCAACAAGGCCAGTGGCGGTGAAATTGGCGCCAAGCCGGCGGATCGCTTGCCCGATCTGTTTGTCGACGCCGTGCGGCCCCTGGCCGTGGGCGCAGTGACTGCTGCGCCGCTGCGCAGCGGTGCCGGCTTTCACCTGCTGAAGCTGCTGTCGCGCTCCGATGCAGGTGCGCCGTCGGTCACGCAGACCCGGTCCCGCCATATCCTGCTTCGCACATCCCCTTCCCTGTCTGCCGATGACGCACAACGCCGCCAGGCCGAGTTTCGCGAGCAGGTTCTGAGCGGGGCCCGCAAATTCGAGGACCTGGCGCGCCAGTACTCGGAGGATGGCAGCAACCAGGCCGGCGGCGACCTTGGCTGGGTGGCGCCCGGCAGCTTCGTCCCTGAATTCGAGGAGGCGATGAACCGGCTGCCGCCTGGGGCCATTTCGCCCCCGGTGGTCTCGCGCTTCGGTGTGCACCTGATCCAGGTGATGGAGCGCCGCCAGGTGGCCGTCGACCCCAAGGAACTGCGCGAACAGGCCCGCAACGCTTTGCGCGAGCAGAAGTTCGAGCCGGCCTACGCCGAGTGGGCCGCCGAGTTGCGCGCCCGCGCCTACGTGGAGCTGCGCGACCCGCCGCAGCCCTGAACCCGGTGAGACATGTCGCGCGCAAGCGCTTCGGCCAGCACTTCCTGACCGACGATGGGATCATCGATGCCATCGTGCGGGCGATCGACCCGAGTCCCGGCGAGCCACTGGTCGAGATCGGCCCTGGCCTGGGCGCGCTGACCAAGCCCCTGCTGGAGCGCTGCAAGCAACTGACCGTGATCGAGCTGGATCGGGATCTGGCCGCGCGGCTGCGAAAGACCGCTGGGCTGGATGTAGTCGAGTCCGACGTGCTGAAGGTCGACATGCCGGCGCTTGCCGAGCGCCTGGGCGGGCCACTGCGCCTGGTCGGCAACCTGCCCTACAACATCTCCACCCCCATCCTCTTTCACCTGCTGGCCAGCGCGCACTGTGTGGCGGACCAGCACTTCATGCTGCAGAAGGAGGTGGTCGATCGCATGGCAGCCGGGCCGGGCAGCAAGACCTACGGCCGCCTGTCGGTGATGCTGCAGTGGCGCTATGACATCGAGTCGCTGATCGACGTGCCGCCGGGTTCCTTCGACCCGCCACCGCAAGTCGACTCTGCCGTGGTGCGCATGGTGCCCCTGCCTGTGGTGGTGGCACTGGACATGACGCGTTTCGAGGCCATGGTGGCCTCGGCCTTCTCGCAGCGCCGAAAGTTGCTGCGCCATTCGCTGGGGCGTTGGCTGGAGAGCGCGGGGTTCACCGGAGAGTTCGACTTGCAGCGGCGTGCCGAAGAGGTGCCGGTGGCCGAGTACGTGGCCCTGGCCCAAGCGCTGCCGGCCTGAGCCGGCGGATTCAGCAAAGAAAAAGCGCCGCATGAAGCGGCGCTTTTGTCTTGAGGCGTCGAGAGGGCTGTCAGGCGGCGTTCAACCACATCGCGGTATCGAACGCGCTGCTCATCATCGGCATGTTCATGCCGAAGCTGGGGTTGGTGCCTGCCTTGGCACTGGCCTTGCTGGCCGGTTTCTCGCTGGGGGCCGTTTCCACCGCCCGCTCCCATGACCCGATTTCTTGGGAGCGGGCTACTGAAAAGAATAGAAACATCTGAACGGTATTTTTCGCTCCGCCCAGAAGTCCGCCGCGTCGCGGAACACATCGAGCAGTTGCTCGCGAGATTCGCGGTCGAAACGGGAGTTGTCGGGGATCTGTTCCAGCACGACGACGAAACCCGGTTGCGGCCCCGCCTTGTGAACCAGATCGGTCATGCAATCGAACAAGGCGTCGAGGTTCTTGCCGAAGTGCTGCGGGAAGAGAAACGACGTGGCGATGCCCTCCAGCACTTCCTGCTTGGCCTGCGCCTCGGAGAGATTGGCGTACAAAAAGTGCTGGCCCACTTCCTGGGCCGAGCGCATCAGGTCATCGACCCGGTACGCACGTATCGCCTGCACGATGTTGGGACGGACTGTCTGCAAGAGCATGGTCGCGTTCCTCCTTGTTCAACAATGAATCCGGTCTGGTCTGCCCCTGTTGCCGCACCCCGGGGTTCACGGGGCGATGCGTCTGAAGCTGGCGTAATGATCTTCGGTATAAAAACAGGCTTCGGGTTCCCGGGGTACGGATCCACCGCAGACGATCCGCCTCGCACCACGGTCCTGGGAGCCCGGTGTGCGCACGGTGTACTCGCGGTAAAAACCTCGCGGTTGGCGCGGCAGCAGTTGCTCTCGGTTGCCGAAGGTGATGCCGTCCTTCTCGTAAGGGAAGGGGCCACCAGAACGGATCAAGCGCTCGGTCTGCTGCGCCTCCACCGGCAGGGCCGCAAGCGACACCATGCCGGCCGCCGGGCGTGATTCGCGGCCCGAAGGGCCGTTGCTCGAATACGCCGAGGCGCCGAAGTGCACCAACGCAGCGCCACCCAAAAGGGCCAGTGCGGTGAGGGTGAGCCCTAACTTGCGAAAGGACGATCCCACCAGCCCTGGACCAAAGCGCACCACGGGTTTACCCTGAAGACTCAAACCCTGATGCTACCGGAATGGCGCCAAAACCACAATACCATTGCCCCAAAAAGAGGCACGGCGATGGCTGAAAAGTAGCCGCTAACTCACCCGTAAAGTATTGATTCTTAATGAGAATCTTCGTGAGATTCAGCGTGCTGCATTGGCGTCGGCCACGGTCAACGCGGTCATGTTGACGATACGCCGCACGGTGGTGGATGGCGTGAGGATGTGCACCGGCTTGGCCGCGCCCAGCAGCACCGGGCCGATCGCAATCCCGCCACCGGAGGCGGTCTTGAGCAGGTTGTAGCTGATGTTGGCCGCGTCGATGTTGGGCAGGACCAGCAGGTTGGCCTCGCCGCTGAGGGTGCTGCGCGGCATCAACTCGGCCCGGTACTCTGCGTCCAGCGCGGCGTCGCCGTGCATCTCGCCATCCACCTCCAGCCAAGGGGCCGCGCGCTGTATCAATGACAGTGCCTCGCGCATCTTCACCGCGGACGGCTGGTTGCTGGAGCCGAAGTTCGAGTGCGACAGCAGCGCCGCCTTCGGCTGGATGCCGAAACGCCGCATTTCCTCGGCCGCCAGGATGGTGATCTCGCAAAGCTGCGCAGCCGTGGGATCGTAGTTGACGTGGGTGTCGACAAGGAACACCTGCCGCCCCGGCAGCAACAGGCCGTTCATGCAGGCGTAGGTCTGAACCCCGGCGCGCCGGCCGATGACCTGGTCGACATGGTTCAGGTGCAGTTCGGTCGAACCCCAGGTCCCGCAGATCAGGCCGTCGACCTCGCCCTTGTGCAGCAGCATGCTGCCGATGAGGGTCAGGCGGCGCCGCATCTCGATCTTGGCCAGCTGCTCGGTGACGCCGCGGCGCTCCATCATCTGGTGGTAGACCTGCCAGTACTCGCGGTAGCGCTTGTCATCGTCGATGTTGACGATCTGGTAGTCACGGCCTTCCTTCAGCCGGAGACCGAGCTTCTCGATGCGCGCCTTGATGATGCTGGCCCGGCCCACCAGGTAGGGCTCGGCCAGGCCTTCGTCGACGATCACCTGCAGCGCCGACAGCACGCGCCGGTCCTCTCCTTCGGCGAAAGCCACCTTCTTGGCCTTGGCCCGCTTGGCGATCGTGAAGATCGGCTTCATCAGCGTGCCGGACGCGTAGACGAAGCTCTGCAGCTTGCTGCGGTAGGCGTCCATGTCGGCGATTGGCCGCAGCGCCACGCCGGACGCCTGCGCCGCCTCGGCCACGGCCGGAGCGATCTGCATCATCAGCCGCGGGTCGAAGGGCTTGGGGATCAGGTACTCGGGCCCGAACGACAGGCGCTGGCCGGCGTAGGCTGATGCCACCACATCGCTCTGTTCGGCCTGCGCCAACTCGGCGATGGCGCGGACGGCGGCGACCTCCATCTCGTCGTTGATGGTGCTTGCACCGCAGTCGAGCGCGCCGCGGAAGATGTAGGGGAAGCACAGGACGTTGTTGACCTGGTTCGGGTAGTCCGAGC
>CAYJEC010000059.1:0-11565 GCA_964369025.1 uncultured Ideonella sp.
CCGGGATGAAGTTGTTGTACTCCAGGAAGTAGCCACCCATCTCAGGCGCAAAGAACACCACGGCGGTGAAGGCCATCAGGAAGACGGAGACACCCAGCACGTCATGCACCGTGTAGTACGGATGGAAGGGGATGCCGTCCAGCGGGATGCCGGTCTTGGGATCCTTCTTGGCCTTGATCTCGACGCCGTCGGGGTTGTTGGACCCCACTTCGTGCAGCGCGATGATGTGCGCGACCACCAGACCCAGCAGGATCAGCGGCACGGCGATGACGTGGAAGCTGAAGAAGCGGTTGAGCGTCGCGTCCGAGACCACGTAGTCGCCACGGATCAGCAGCGCCAGGTCTTCACCGACGAAGGGCACGGCAGCGAACAGGTTCACGATCACCTGCGCACCCCAGTAGGACATCTGGCCCCAGGGCAGCAGGTAGCCCATGAATGCTTCGGCCATCAGGCACAGGAAGATCGCGCAGCCGAAGATCCAGACCAGTTCGCGCGGCTTGCGGTAGGAGCCGTACATCAGCCCACGGAACATGTGCAGATAAACGACCACGAAGAACGCCGAGGCGCCCGTCGAGTGCATGTAGCGGATCAGCCAGCCCCAAGGCACATCACGCATGATGTACTCGACACTCGCGAAAGCGACCGGAATGCCGGCCCCGTTCAGCGATGCGTCGGGCTTGTAGTGCATGACCAGGAAGATGCCGGTGACGATCTGGATCACCAGCACCATCAGCGCCAGCGAGCCGAAGAAGTACCAGAGGTTGAAGTTCTTCGGGGCGTAGTACTCCGAAAGGTGCTTCTTGTACTCGTCGAACGCGGTCGGGAACCGGTTCTCGAACCAGACGGTGACCTTCTGGGCGATCGGCGCGTCGGCCGGCGCGACTTTGAATTCAGCCATGGTTGCCTTTCTTGGATTCGGGTCGCGCGTGCTCAGGCCGTCTTGTCCTCGCCGATCAGCAGTTTGCTGTCGGAGAGGTACATGTGCGGCGGCACTTCGAGGTTGTCGGGCGCGGGCTTGTTCTTGAAGACCCGACCAGCCATGTCGAAGGTTGAACCGTGGCAGGGGCAAAGGAAGCCGCCCTTCCAATCGTCCGGAAGCGACGGTTGCGCGCCGACGTCGAACTTGTCCGAGGGCGAGCAGCCCAGGTGCGAGCAGATGCCGACCACCACCAGGTACTCGGGCTTGATCGAGCGCGCTTCGTTCTTCGCATACTCGGGCACCGGGTAAGCCTTGCGCTCGTTGTTCGGGTCGGCCAGACCGCCGTCGTTGCCTTTCAGCGCGGCCAACTGCTCGGGCGTGCGGCGCACCACCCAGACCGGCTTGCCGCGCCACTCGACAGTGAGCTTCTCGCCGGGCTTGATGCCACCGATGTCCACCTCGACAGGCGCGCCAGCGGCCTTGGCACGCTCAGACGGTGCAAAGGTGCTGACAAAGGGCACGGCTGCCGCCACGCCGCCCACGGCACCGGCGCAACCGGTGGTGATCAGCCACGTGCGCTTGCCTTGGTCCACCGCGTTATCACTCATGGGGGTCCTTCTTGGAGCTCTGGAAGACTTTGGAGACGCTGGAAACGGAAATCCGGTCTCGGGCAATCCGGCATTTTAGCGGACAAGCCACAGTGCCCCTCCCGCAACGTGCCACAGCGCACGACAAGGGCCATTGCGCGCATTGACATGGCGGGCCGGGCGGCAATACTGCGGGCCGGGGCGGCGCCAGTCGGCGGCGGCCACCGATCCACAAATCAAAGGAGTATTCACATGGGGTTCGCTACGGAGTTCAAGGAATTCGCGATGAAGGGCAATGTCGTCGACCTGGCGATCGGCGTCATCATTGGCGGCGCGTTCGGCAAGATCGTCGACTCCATCGTCGCCGACCTGATCATGCCCTTCGTGGGCGTGCTGTTCGGCGGTCTGGATTTCTCGAACTATTTCATCCCTCTGGCCGGGCAGACCGCAGCCACGCTGGTCGAGGCCAAGAAGGCGGGCGCCGTGTTCGCGTATGGCAGCTTCATCACGGTGGCGCTGAACTTCATGATCCTGGCGTTCATCATCTTCATCATGATCAAGCAGATCAACCGGCTGAAGAAGGCCGAAGCGGCCGCCCCTGCACCGGCTGAGCCGCCAGCCACGCCGGAAGACGTGGTGCTGCTGCGCGAGATCCGCGACGCGTTGCGCAAGTAAGGCTGCCGAGTGGGTGGGGAAGGTACTCCGACACCGGGTGCCCCCACTCAGGCCGACAGCCGCCGTGCCAGCCGGACGGCGCACACCAGGCTGGACGGGTCCGCCCGGCCGGTGCCCGCCAGGTCGAAGGCCGTGCCATGGTCCGGGCTGGTGCGCACGAACGGCAGGCCCAGCGTCACGTTCACACCCTCGGCCACGCCCAGGTACTTCACCGGTATCAGGCCGTGGTCGTGCGTCATCGCGACCACAAAGTCGAACTCGCCCGGGTGCCCCGGTGCGTGGCGTGCGCGCATGAAGACCGTGTCCGGGGCGAAAGGGCCGACGGCATCGATGCCTTCTGCCCGTGCCCGGGCGATGGCCGGTGCGATGAGGCGCAGTTCCTCGTCGCCGAACAGCCCCCCCTCGCCGGCATGCGGGTTGAGGCCGGCCACGGCGATGCGCGGATGCCCGATACCGAATCGTGCACCCGCCATGTGGGTGAGGCGAATGGTCTGCAGCACACCGGGCGTATCGATGGACTCGATGGCCCGACGCAGCGCCATGTGGATGGTCACCAGCACCACCCGCAGTTCGTCATTGGCCAGCATCATGCGCACCGGCGGCGGCGTGTCGAGATGGAGCGCCTTGGCAGCCAGCGCCTGCAGCATCTCGGTGTGCCCCGGGTAGGCCACACCCGCCGCCGACAGCGCCTCCTTGTGGATGGGCGCAGTGACCAGCCCACCCGCCCGACCGGCCATCACCTCTGCCACCGCCGCCTCGATACAGGCCGCTGCAGCGGCGCCCGCCCGGGCTTGCACCTCCCCGAGAGGCAAATCCACCAGCCCCGGTGCAAGCCCCGAGGGATGCCAGACAGGCATCGCACCAGGCGGCACCTCGTCAAGCGAGCCCGGCGTGGGAAGGCGCGCCACCGGGCAGGACCGCCCGACAGCGGCCAGCGCGCGGCGCATCAATGCCATGTCGGCACAGATCACCGCCCCACCCAGTTCGCCCATGGCCCAGGCCTTGGCGATGATTTCGGGGCCGATGCCGCAGGCATCACCCATGGTGACCAGAAGTGGCTTCATGCGGGGTTGTCGATCTCGATGAATTCATGGGCCAAGCCCAGGGCGTGGGCCAGGTGCGCCGCGACCGCCGGGGCGCCGTAGCGCTCCGTGGCATGGTGGCCGCAGGCCAGAAACGCCACGCCCGTCTCGCGTGCCAGGTGGGCCTGCGGCTCGGAGATCTCGCCCGTCAGGAACACGTCGGCGCCGGCCGCGATGGCGGCTTCGAAATGCCCTTGCGCACCACCGGAGCACCAGGCCACGCGCTGCAACGCGCGCCCATCGCCTGCGGCCAGCACAGGCTCGCGACCGAGCCGCTCGCGCAGGCGCTGTTGCAAGGCATCGAGGTCGACCAAGCCTTGGGCGTCCCCGATGAAGCCCAGATCCTGCTCGCCGAACCGGGCATCCGCGTGCAGGCCCAGTTCGGCACCGAGGCGCGCGTTGTTGCCGAGCTCAGGGTGTGCGTCCAGGGGCAGGTGGTACGCGAACAGGTTGATGCCGTGGGCCATCAGGCGCTCGACACGGGCCTTCAGCCATCCCGTCAGGCGGCCGTCCTGCCCACGCCAGAACAGCCCGTGGTGAACGAGGATCGTGTCCGCCCCGGCAGCCACCGCAGCGTCGATCAGTGCCAGGCTGGCAGTGACCCCCGAGACGACCTTGTGAATACGCTCCCCGCCCTCCACCTGGAGACCGTTCGGACCATAATCCTTGAACCGTTCCGGCACCAGAAGTGCGTTCAGGAAGGCCTCAGCCTCCGCCCGCGTTGCCATCGGACATCCTCTCGTTGAGCGTCATGCGCAGAATCTGGCTCATTTTCTCCCAGGCCGTCACCGTCGCCGTGGCGGTGCTGTTCGTCGTCGGCACCTTCAAGCCCGAGTGGCTGCAGCGTGGCGGCGCATTGGGAAGCTTCGGCCCGCGGGTGGTGGGCACACCCGACAGTTCTGTGCCGGTCTCGCTGGCCCAGGGTGCCAGCCCGGCACAGCCCCTGTCTGCGGCCGCCCGCAAGGCCGCGCCCGCAGTGGTCAGCGTGACCGCCAGCAAGGCCCCCGCGGCCTCGGACGACCCCCGCTCGCAAGACCCCTGGTTCCGCTTCTTCTTCGGGCAGCGCGGCCAGCTTCAGCCCCAGGAGCCGCAGGTGGGCCTGGGTTCGGGCGTGATCGTTTCGCCGGAAGGCTACCTGCTCACCAACAACCACGTGATCGATGGTGCCGACGACATCCGCGTGCGCCTGTCTGACGGCCGCGAAGCGCAGGCCACGCTGGTGGGCACCGACCCCGAATCCGACGTGGCAGTGTTGAAGATCGAGCTTGAGCGCTTGCCCGCCGTGACGCTGGGGAACATCGAACAGGTGCAGGTGGGCGACGCGGTGCTGGCGATCGGCAACCCGTTCAACGTGGGGCAGACAGTCACCTCGGGCATCGTCAGTGCACTGGGCCGCAGCGGGCTCGGGCTGTCCACCTTCGAGAACTTCATCCAGACCGACGCGGCGATCAACCCCGGCAACTCCGGCGGCGCGCTGATCGACGTCAACGGCAACCTGGTCGGCATCAACACCGCCATCTATTCGCGCTCGGGTGGAAGCCTGGGCATCGGCTTTGCGATCCCGATCGATCTGGCGCGGCAGGTGATGGAAGGTTTGGTGAGCGACGGCCAGGTCACCCGCGGCTGGATCGGTGTGCAGCCGCGCGATCTCGACCCCGAGTTCGCGCAAAGCTTCAAGCTGCCGATCACCGAGGGCGTGCTGATCACCGGCGTATTGCAGGACGGCCCGGCCTGCACCGCCGGCATGAAGCCGGGGGATGTGGTCATCCGAATCGGCGGCAAGGCGGTGCGCAACACCTCGCAGCTGATGAACTCCGTGGCGGCGCTGAAGCCGCAGTCTGAGGCACTTTTTGGCGTTCAGCGCGGCGCTCAGGTCCTGGATCTCAAGGTCGTCGTCGCCCAGCGTCCCGCCAAGGCCGGCCCCCAGCAGCGGCCAGCGGACTGACCACAGCCGACCCGGCACTGGCTCAGGCGTCTGGGTTCGGCGCCGCGCTGTGCTTGATGAACACACCCGCCGCGACGAGGCCGACCTCGTAGAGCAGGCACATCGGAATTGCCAGCGCGAGTTGGGAAACCACGTCTGGCGGCGTGATCACCGCCGCGATGATGAAGGCCAAGACGATGAAGTAGCCGCGGAACGCGCGGAGCTTCTCGATGCTCACGATGCCCATGCGCGTCAGCACCATCACCACCACCGGCACCTCGAAGGCCGCACCGAAGGCGACGAACATGGTGAGCACGAAGCCCAGGTAGGCCTCGATGTCCGGCGCCGCGGTGATGCTCTTGGGCGCAAAGCCCTGGATGAACTTGAACACCTGGCCGAAGACGAAGAAGTAGCAGAAGGCCACCCCAGCGACGAACAACAGGGTGCTTGAGATCACCAGGGGAAGCACCAGCTTCTTCTCATGGCTGTACAGCCCTGGCGCCACAAAGGCCCAAACCTGGTAGAGCACGATGGGCAAGGCCAGCAAGAAGGCGGCCATCAGGGTGATCTTCAAGGGCACCAGGAACGGCGAGATCACGTTGGTGGCGATCATCGTGGCGCCCTGCGGCAGCGTGGCGACCAAAGGCGAGGCAAGCAGGTCGTAAAGCCCCGCCGGCCCGGGCCAGTAGGCCAGCGCGGCAAAGGCGATGCCGACAGCGATCAGCGCACGCACCAGGCGGTCACGCAACTCGATCAGGTGGGAGACGAACGGGGCCTCGGTGCCCTCCAGTTCATCGCGCGGCTCTCCCGTGCTCATGCGCCGGCACCTGCGCGCGGCGGCCGGAACCGGGCCACCCGGGCGGCTCCGGATTGAACATGCCGCTTCACGCCCTCGCGCTGCTTGTACCAGGAGGGCACCGCGCCGCGCTTGACGCGCCAGTTCTTGCGTGGGTGCTGGTAACTCGGCGGCGCCGGTGTCCAGCCGATCGCACCATCACCGGTGGATGCGGCCAACCCATCGCCCAACGCCTGAGAAGCCTCGTTCCAGTTCTGCGACAACGCGCTGGACGCCTCGTTGACCTCGCGTTGCACAGACTGCTCGACATCGCGTGCAGCGGTCTCGAACTGCGACTTCATCTTCTGCAGTTCTTCCAGCTCGATCGAGCGGTTGACCTCTGCCTTGACATCGGCCACATAACGCTGCGCCTTGCCGACCAGGTGACCGACGGTTCGCGCCACGCGCGGCAGCTTCTCGGGGCCGATGACGATCAGGGCCACGGCGCCGATGAGGGCGATCTTGTCGAAACCAAAGTCAATCATGGGTGGCGGCGCAGCTTCGCCTGGCCTCAGACCTTGTTCTTGGCTTCCACATCGACGGTGTTGTTGTCGCGTGCCTGCTTGGCATCGAGTTGTTGTGACGGCGGCACAGGCTGGTCGGCACTGTCGGCACCGTTCTTCATGCCGTCCTTGAAGCCCTTGACCGCCGACCCGAGGTCGGAGCCGACGTTCTTCAGCTTCTTGGTGCCGAAGATCAGCACGACCACGACCAGCACGATCAGCCAATGCCAGATGCTGAAGGATCCCATGACGTTTCTCCAATGACGAACAGCGGATTGTAAGAGTCAGGTTCGATGCGAAGGGTTCAACCCTTCAGCCAGGGCCGGGGGCCGCCCATCACGTGCATGTGAAGGTGGTGAACCTCTTGGCCACCATCGCGCCCGGTGTTGATGACCTGGCGGAAGCCATCGGTGACACCAAGCTGCGCCATCAATTGCGGTGCGAGCACCATCATGCGGCCCATCAGTGACTGATCTTCGGGTGTGACCTGCTCCATCGAGGCGATGTGGCGTTTGGGCACCAGCAGGATGTGCACCGGCGCCCACGGGTGAATGTCGTGGAACGCGATGATGTCGTCGTCCTCGTGGGCCTTCTTGGCCGGGATCTCGCCAGCGGCGATCCTGCAGAAGATACAGTTCGGGTCTGCGCTCATCCGCACTCCTCAGGCCGGCATCGGCCGGCGATCGTTCAGGGCCAACCAGCCGCGGGCCACGCGGTAGAGGAACCAGATCGAGATGCCCGTCCAGGCGATCCAGCCCGGTACGAACAGCAGCACCCAGAGTGGCGCCGTCACCAGGTAAAGCCCCCCCGCCCACAGCACGCTGCGGATGCGCCAGCGAAAGTGGCTCTCCTGCCAGGTGCCGGCGGCGTCGCCCTGCTTGATCAGGTCGAGGATGAAGGCCACGACCAGCAGCGCCACGCCAGGCTGGAAGCCCGGCAGCACCGCCCCCACCGCAACCACAGCGTGCAGGGCGTAGCTGATGTGGCCGATGGTCCGCAGCCCATCATCGCGGCCAGCGTCCAGGGTGGTGATGTCGCTCAAATCTGCTCTCCTTGCTCTCGCAGTTGCGCCTTGCGGGCGGCGAATTCCTCGAGGCCGGACAGGCCCTCGCGGCGCTCCAGTTCGGCCAGAACATCCGCCGGCCGCAGGCCGAATTGGGCCAGCACGATCATCGTGTGGAACCACAGGTCGGCCACCTCGTAGATGATCTTCTGGCGGTCACCATCCTTGGCTGCCATCACCGTTTCGGTGGCTTCCTCGCCGACCTTTTTCAGCATGGCGTCCGTTCCCTTGTGGAACAGGCGGGCCACGTAACTCTTGTCGGGGTCGCCCTGGCGGCGTGAATCGATCACCTCGGCCAGGCGTTGAAGGGTGTCGTTGGAGGTGGTGGCCATCGGGCAGCTATTTGTAGATCGAGGCGGGGTCTTTCAAGACCGGGTCGACGCTGACCCAGGTGTTTTCTTCCAATTTCTCGAAGAAGCAGCTGTGGCGGCCGGTGTGGCAGGCGATGCCGGGCTCGTGCCCGAGTTGGGTGACCTTCAGCAACACGACGTCCTGGTCGCAATCGATGCGGATCTCATGCACGGCCTGGATGTGCCCGGATTCTTCGCCCTTGTGCCACAGGCGCTGGCGCGAACGACTGAAGTAGACGGCCTGGCGCGACTCGGCCGTGCGTGCCAGGGCCTCGCGGTTCATCCACGCGAACATCAACACGTCTCCGCTGCCGGCCTCCTGCGCGATGACGGGCACCAGCCCGTCGCGATCCCAGCGAACATGGTCAAGCCATTCCATTGGGGCAGTGTAGCCAACCGGGTCAGGCTGAATGGGTCGCGCCAGCATGCCCTCGCTCGGCGGCGAACCATTCCAGCACGGGAACGGTGCCCGGCAGCACCGGCCGGCTGGCCACCGGCAGGGATTCCCAGGCCATGGCCTGGCCTTCGCGCATTTCGAGATCACCCCGCCAATCGAAGACCTTGCGGAAATGCAGGCGCACCCTCGCATGCGGGTAGTCCATCACCAGATCCTTCCAGGGGTGGCTGGCGCCGATGGTGATGCCGAGTTCCTCGTGCAACTCACGGGCCAGCGCGTCGTGCACCGTTTCGCCCGCCTCCAGCTTGCCACCAGGGAACTCCCAGTAACCGGCGTAGACCTTGCCCTCGGGGCGCGAGGTCAGCAGGAAGCGGCCCTCGCGGCCCGCCGCATCACGCTCGATCAACACGCCCACCGCCACATCGACCGGGGTGCGCTCGATTGACGCCGTCATACACCAGCACGGCCGGCCAGCGCGGCGCGGCCCGCCAGATCGCGTGCGAACTGGTAGGCCACCCGGCCCGAGCGTGAGCCGCGTTCAAGCGCAAACACCAGAGCCTCGGGGCGCGCGGCCTCGATCTGCGCTCCGGTCAGGCCGTGGTGCCCGAGCCACTGCGCGACGATGGCGAGGTATTCGGCCTGGGTGAACGGGTAGAAGCTGATCCACAAGCCGAAGCGCTCGGACAGCGAGATCTTCTCCTCCACCACCTCGCCGGGATGCACCTCGCCGTCCTCGGTGTGCTGGTAGCTGAGGTTTTCTTTCATGTACTCCGGCAGCAGATGGCGCCGGTTGCTGGTGGCGTAGATCAGCAGGTTGTCGCTGGCCGCTGCCACCGAGCCATCGAGGATGGACTTGAGCGCCTTGTAGCCAGGCTCACCTTCCTCGAAGCTGAGGTCGTCGCAGAAGACAATGAAGCGCTCAGGCCGCTCTGCGACCAGGTCCACCAGATCCGGCAAGTCCACCAGGTCGGCCTTGTCGACCTCGATCAGACGCAAGCCTCGGCCGGCGTGCTCGTTCAGGCAGGCCTTGATCAGCGAACTCTTGCCGGTGCCGCGTGCCCCGGTGAGCAGCACATTGTTGGCGGAGGCCCCGGCAACGAACTGCTCGGTGTTGCGCGCCAGCCGTTCTTTCTGCGCGTCGACCTCCTTCAGGTCGGACAGGCGGATGGGCGACACATGCCTGACCGGCTCCAGCCAGCCAGAGCCCGCGCGCTTGCGGTAGCGGAAGGCGATCGAGGCACCCCAGTCGGGCGCAGCCAGCGGATGGGGCAAGACGGCCTCCAGCCGCGTCAGTAAGCGCTCGGCCTGAGCCAGCAGGGTCTCCAGTGCGGACAAGTTCATGCCGCCGAGTGTAGTGAACTACACCCGGCGGGGCCTTGCCGCCAGCCTCAGGGGCAGGTGGTACCGGCGTCGAGCCGGACGATGCGCGGCTTGCCCAGCGACGGGTCAAGCGGGTCGTAAGGCAAGTTCGGCGCCTTGTAGGCGGCCAGGTAGGCCGACAGGGCGTCGATGTCCTGCGCCCCACCGAGGCGGTCGATCCCGCCCTTGAGCGTGGTGAACGCGTCGCCGCCGTCCGCCAGGAAGTTGTTGACCGTGACACGCCAGGTGCGGGCGGGGTTGACCACCGCACCGTCGGCCACCAGGGTCTCACTCACTCCGCCAACAGTCAGCGTGGCGCTGCGGACCTTGGCGCCGCAGACCTGGGCGTTGTCCCACTCGTAGCGCAGGCCATTCGATGGCAGCAAGATCCGGCCGAAGGTGGTCTGACCAAAGCAGTTGGCGAACTGTTGCTCGAGCGTGTCGCGAATCTGCTGAGTGCTCAGCGTCATCGTGACCAGACTGTTGCCGAACGGCTGCACGGTGAAGGCCTCACCGTAGGTCACGTTACCGTCGCCTTCATTGGCGGGCCCGTTGGCAAACAGGAAGCCCGGGTTGCGCACGCCGCCCGGGTTCATCAGCGCCAGTTGGGCACCGCCCAGGCCAGGAGCGGCAGTGGACGCCAGCTGCGAATCGGCGATCAGGTCACCCGCTGGCATGTTGCAGGCTGCATCCTTCAGGTTCAGGACATCGCGGGCGATGCTGCCAATGACCTGGTTGGCGATCGGCGCAACCAGCACTTTGTAGTTGGCGACGATGCCCGCGATCTCTGCATTCGGCGTGATGGCCGGATTGGTGCGATCGACCACCTTGTTGACCACCACCACGCCGCTGACATCACGCGTGGCGGTGTCCAGCGTCAGATCGATGTCGGTCAGCACGCGACCTTGCGCATTGGCGCTGGTGACAGGCACGCTGCGCCCGGAGGCCAGCGGGAGCTGGCAGTTGTAGGCCTGGTGGGTATGACCGGTGATCACGAGGTCCACCGCGTCGTCCAGCTGGCCCACGATCGACTTGATCGGCGAGCCCTCTAGGCCACCGACGCAGGCGTTGATGTCCAGCGGAGCCGGCGCGGTCTGTGCGCCGCCCTGGTGAATCAGCACCACGATGGCCTCAACACCCTGGGCACGCAGCTGAGGTACCAGCGCGTTGACTGTCTGGGCCTCGTCGCGGAACACCAGGCCCTTGACCCCGGTCGGCGTGACGATCTGCGGGGTCTCCTTCAGCGTCATGCCGATGAAGGCCACCGTGACAGCGCGGCCACCGATGTCGAATTTCTTCAGGCCGTAGGGCGCGAACAAGGTCTTGCCGCTGCCTTTTTTTACCACGTTGGCAGCCAGGAACTTGAACTTGGCACCCTCAAACGGCACCGGCGTGCCCACCTCGGCGCCGCGGCAGGAGTTGGCCACGTCCGTCGGGTGACAGCCGCCGCGCTGCATGCGCAGCAACTCGTCCTTGCCTTCGTCGAACTCGTGGTTGCCCACGGCATTGAAGTCCAGCCCGGCGCGGTTCATGGTCTCGATGGTCGGCTCGTCATGGAACAGTGCCGACACCAGCGGGCTGGCACCGATCAGGTCACCGGCGGCCACCACCACGGTGTTCGGGTTGGCGGCCCGTGCGGCGGCGATGTAGCCGGCCGCATAGTCGACGCCACCGGCAGGAACCAGCGGCGCGGTCGCATTGGCGCGGAACGTGCCCGGAGACTCGAGTTGCCCGTGGAAGTCGTTCAGCGAGAGGATCTTGACGACACCGGTCGGCTTGCTGGTTCCGACCGGGCCGGCAGCGCAGGCGGCTCCGGCCAGCGCAGCACCGAGGATCAGCGTGACACTGGCACGCAACGAAAAGCGGATGGA
>CAYJEC010000060.1:0-11365 GCA_964369025.1 uncultured Ideonella sp.
CGCCGGCCCGCTGATCAGGCTGACCCGGCCCGCCCACCCCAGCGACCAAGGACGCACAACCTGGACACCACCGCCGTCCTCACCCGCGCACTCTCTGCCCGTGCACTCCCCACCTTGTACTGGCTTGGAAAGGGCGGCTGGACACGCGCCGATGAGGCGGCCGGGCGCAAGCCAGCCACGCCGGGGCGCCCCCTCGACGTGGCCCGCGAGTTCGAGCTGATGCGCACCCAGCGGCCCGGCGTGCACGCCGCCTATGTGGCCGGGCTGGAGAAATCGGGCCTCACGCTGGCCGAGCTGCCGCAGCAGGCGTGCGACTGCTCGGGCTTCGTCTGCTGGGCCTTGGGCGTGGCGCGCAACAGCGCGCCCTGGGAGGGCGGATGGATCGGAACGGATGCTGTCTACGCCGACGCCACGGGCGAGCAACGGTTTTTCAGGCGCCTGGCCCGAGCCGAGGTGGGCGCGATGCTGGTCTTTCCCAAGCCGCGCGGCAAGGGCCCGGAAGGCCCGCCGGGGCACATCGGCATCGTCACCGAGGTGGCCAGCGACGGCAGCGTCCTGCGCGTGCTGCACTGTGCACCAGGCAACTACCTGCTGCCTCCGGGCGAGGGCTTTTCGCGCAATGCCATCGCCGAGACCGCACCGGCGATGTTCGATGCGGAACCGGGCACGTTGGTCGTGGCCTGGAAGGGGCACTGACCGGGCGCGTCCCCGGGGCGGTGCGCCGACGCCATTGACCCGGCATTGCAACGTTGAACTCAAGCCGCAAACCGAACCGGCGCATGTTGGAAGGAACCTTTGATCCGTTTCGGCTGCGGTTGAACACTTTTCAGGGGCTCAGTTGTGGCCTTCACGAGTTGCAGAATTGTCCGCTCCGGCACCAGTTTCGTGACGGCATGCTTCAGGTCCGAGTTGGCCACCTCGTTGGGGTTGAGTTCGGGCTATAGCTGGGCAAGTGGCGATCTCCATGCACTCGCTGTTGCAAGGAAATTGCCTCGCCGCAATTGGTGTCAACGGGCCCTGGGACGCCAGGATCTGGCGGAAGGAAATTCGTCCAGGTTCAGGCAGCCAGCACTTCGCGCGCTGCGCGCAGGCCAGTCTCTGCCGCGCCTTCCATGAAGCCCTGGAACTTCAGCGAGATGTGTTCGCCAGCAAAGTGGATGCGCCCTTGGGCCAGGCCGCCATAGCCCCAGAACGTCGTGTATTGGCCGCGGCCGTACGCGCTGTAGGAGCCCAGCAAGTTGGGATCCTTGTCCGGGCAGCTGAGTGTTGCTCGCCCGTCAAAGTGTGGGCTGATGCCAGGCCAGACCTGTTCCAGCAACGCCAGAAAGTCCGTGGCATACGCTGCGGTCAGCGTTGAGGACATGCTGTCAGTGTAGGGGGCGTCGGGGTGGAAGTCCGCGCCCACCTCGCCGCCGGTGTAGTTTGTCAAGAGACCGTTGACGCCCTGCTGTGCACGGCTCGTGTCCCAGGTGGACTGGAACCCGATGTCGGTGGAGGTCCAGCCATTGCTGATCCCCGGCCAGGCACCGCGTTGGTTCCAGTAGCGGCTGTCGAACTGAAGGCTGAGCTTGGAATTCGTACCGTAGCCCAGTTGCCGAATCATCGCCAGCTTGCGCGCATCGAAGCCGGCACGATCAATCGCTAGGTTGCGCAGCACACTGAATGGAAGGCAAAGGATCACACGGTCGAACTCGAGCCAACGTGAACCCGCCGGAGTCTCGAAGCCGAGCGCGACGTGGCGCTCGCCCTCGGTGACGATTTCCGTCATCCGCCAGCCCAGATGCAGCGCACGATTGGGCAACACCGCAGCGATGGCCTTGGGTATCTGCTCGTTCCCGCCGCGCACATGGAAGCGTTCGTCGGAACTCAGCGGTAGCACGATGTTGAGTGCGCTCAGACGCGGAGTATCGAGGCCATACACGCTGATCAAGCCCAGATTGAGGTAGCGGCCCAACCGGGAGCCGTTGCCGCCAGGCACGAAGCGCTCGATCCAGTCGCGGCAAGTCATTTGGTCGAGCATCGCCGCTGCTTCGTTGTAGTTGTCGTAGCGATAACGATTGCCCACGGCGGTTCTCTGCGCAAGCAGCACCGGCAAGACCGGGCGCAGATCTGCCGCGAGCTCGGCGTCGGTGTAGTAGGTGCCAAGAAGGAAATTGGTTTCCACCGAACCTGAAGGTTCGGCAGCAATCACGTTGTCCAGCGTAAATCCGAAGCGGCGCGCCAGGCCACGCATCAGCCGGTGCGTGCTGTCGATTGATTCGCCACACCATTCGCTTGTCTGGCCCTGGGCCCAGAAGCCACTGTTCGAGTGCATCCGCCCCCCGAAGCGAAGCGACGCCTCGAAGATGTCGAAGGCTTGTCCGGCCTCATGCAGGGTGAGGGCAGCCATCAATCCGGCGATGCCACCGCCGACAATGGCGATACGGGGCTTACTAGTGGCCGCCGCTCGGGACTGCGCGGCCAACGCCGGCTGGGCTTTCATGAGAGGGAACAGCCCTACCGATGCCAGAACCACATCGCGACGACGCAGCCCCGTCGCCGACGGGTGGACACTGTATTGCTGAGCAGCGACCAGCCCCTCAAACCTGCGCAGCATTGCACCACGAGACATCGGAACCTCCAGGCCAATTGAGTCGACAGAGTGTTCGTTGCGCGTGCGATCGGGTCAATAGAGGCGTGAGCGTTGTTGATCTTCGAAGGTGCAGTGCTGATCGACGCGGCCGAGCTGGGCATTTGCCCGCTTGCTGATCAGGCTGACCCGGCCAGCCCGCCCCGATGACAAAGGACGCACGACATAGACACCAACGCCTTCCTCACCCGCGCACTCTTTGCCCGCTAGCTCCCCGCCTTGTACTGGCTAGGAAAGGGTGGCTGGACGCGCGCCGACGAGGAGGCCGGGCAAAAGCCAGCCACGCCGGGGCGCCCCCTCGACGTGGCCCACGAGTTTGAGCTGATGCGCGCCCAGCGGCCCGGCGTGCACGCCGCCTATGTGGCCTGGCTGGAGGAATCGGGCCTCGCGCTGGCCGAAATTCCGCAGCGGGCATGCGACTGCTCGGGCTTCGTCTGCTGCGCCCTGGGAGGGAGGATGGATCGGAACGGATGCTGCCTCCGGGCGCGTCCCCGGGGCGGAGCGCTTGACTATCCCAGCGAGCGGCGCAGGGCAGGCGCCAGCCTCGCCACCAGGCCCTCGATGGCCGATGCAGGGCACCCCGCATAGGACAGCACCAGCCCCCGCCGCAGCCGGCCCACGCAGTAGACCGACAGCGGGATGACGGTGACCCCCAAACCCTGGCAGCGTGCCGCCAGGGCCTGATCGTCCACCGCATCCGGCAGGCCCAGCGTCAGGTGCACGCCACGTGCGCCGCCCAGGATGCGCAGGCGGGCGGGGTCGGCGAGCTCGGCTGGCAGGTGCTTCCACAGGGCCTGCACCAGGGATTCGCGGCGGGCGCCGTATTCGCGCCGCAGGGCGCGCACATGGGCGGCGTAGTGGCCGTCGGCGATGAAGCGGGCCAGTGCTTGCTGCACCAGTTGGTCGCCGTCGCGGTAGAAATCTGCCGAGGCGTCGGCAAAGACGCTGGCCAGTGCGGCCGGCACCACCATGAAGCCGACGCGTATGCCGGGGTACATGGTCTTGCTGAAGCTGCCCAGGTAGAGCACGCGCTGCTCGCCGTCCAGCCCCTGCAGCGAGGGGAAGGGCATGCCGGTGTAGCGGTACTCACTGTCGTAGTCGTCCTCGATCAGCAGCGTACCGTGCTTGCGCGCATGGGCCAGCCATTCGAGACGACGGGCCAGCGGCATCACCGCGCCGGTGGGGAACTGGTGTGAGGGTGTCAGGTAAGCCAGGCGGGCGCGCGGCGCGTTGCGCCCGCTGGCAGGGGGCAGTGGCAGGCCGTCGTCGTCCACGTCCATCGGCTGCAGCGTGAGGCCCAGGTCGCCCAGGGCCTGGCTGGCGCCCCAGTAGCAGGGGTTCTCGATCCACACCCGGTCGCCAGGGTCACAGAGCAGGCGGGCGATCAGGTCCAGCGATTGCGCGGTGCTGTCGGTGACGATGACCTGCGCCGGCTCGCAGCGCACGCCGCGCGTGCTTCGCACATGCTGGGCCACCGCCTGCCGCAGCGTGGGCGCGCCGCCCGGTTCGCCGGCGCCGAGTTGCGCCGCGTCGGTCCGGCGCAGCGGCTGGGCCAGCAGGCGGTTCCACAGGGCATGCGGGAACAACTCCGCGTCGAAACCGCCAGGGCAGAAGGGCTCCCGGCGCCAGAAGCGGTGCAGCGGGTGGGCCTGGTAGCGCTGCCCGCGTTCGGACAGCGCTGGCGCCGGCAATGCGGCCGCCGCCGCGCGGGGCGCGCGCAGGGCCACCTGCTCCGGGGCCACACGGCAGGCGTAGGTGCCGGAGCCCTGGCCGGCGACCACGAAGCCTTCCTCGCGCAGTTGCGCGTAGATGGCCACCAGGGTGTTGCGTGCCACGCCCAGCCGGGCCGCCAGCGCGCGCGTGGCAGGCAGGCGCTGGCCGGCCGGCACCACGCCGTCGAGCAGGGCCTCGCGGATGCCCTGGGCCAGCCGCGCGCCCAGCGGGCCGGCGGCGGGCGGGCGGGAGTTCAACCATTCGGCGAGGCTATCGAGGCTCATGGGTAGGGCTAAAGTGGACCAAATGGGAATGGCATAAGTGGCCTATTCGGGTGGTCCAATTTAATCCTACCATCGGGCTTCGCCCTCTGACGCCGCCACCATGAACCGCATCCAGCCCCTGCCCCCCATCGACAGCGCCGCCGCCGAGGCCGCACTTGCCGCTCTGGGCGCCCAGTCGGTGGAGTGCGCGCTGGGTGACTTCACCTCGGTGGCGCGCGGCAAGCGCGTCAGCCGCACCGATTTCCTGGGCCTGGGCGGCTGCAAGCTGCCCACCGTGGCGCTCGGCCTGACCGTCACCGCCGGTGAATCGGATGCGGTGTTCGGCCCGATGGTGCCCGCCAGCTACAGCGACATGCACCTGGTGCCCGATCTCGCCACGTTGGCACCCCGCCCGGGGCGCCCGGGCGAGGCCACGGTGATCTGCGAGCCCACTGGCCGCTGGCACGCCACCCATCATGGTCGCGAGATCGACGCGGCCGAGTTGTCACCGCGCGCCGCACTGCGCCGCGTGCTGGCCGGGTTCGAGGCCGAAGGCCTGCAGGCGCTGGTGGCGCCTGAACTGGAGTTGTTCCTGCTGACGCGTCATGAATCCGGCGGCCGGGTCACGCTCGGCAGCGCGCGCGCACAGCCCGGCGCGATGGCACGCGAGAGTTCGTGCGAGGCCTTCTCGCTGGAGCGCGCCGGTCACTTCGAGGCCTATTTCGACGACCTGTATGCCGCCTGCGAGGTGCTGGGCATCCCCGTCAGCGGGCATGCGCACGAGTCGGCCCTGTCGCAGTTCGAGGTCAACTTCCGGCCCGGCGCCCCGCTGGCCCAGGCGGATGCGGTGTTCCGATTCAAGCGGGTGGCGCGCGAGATCGCAGCGCGCCACGGCTTCCTGGCCAGCTTCGCGGCCAAGCCGTTCCTGGATCAACCGGGCACCGGCATGCACTGGCACTTCAGCGTGCAGCGATCGGCTTCCGCGTGGCCACATGTGTTTGCCCACGAAGCGGGGGACAGCAGCCCGGCGCTGGGCCACTTCATTGCCGGCCTGCAGGCGCACACGCCGGCAGCCATGGCCTTCTTCGCGCCCTACGACATGGCCTACGACCGCATCGCGTTGTCCGATGCCTCGCCCTCGCATGCGAGCTGGGGCGCCGAGGACCGATCGCTGGCCTTCCGTATTCCCGCTTCCGGCCCGGGGGCACGGCGGGTCGAGAACCGGCTGCCCGGCGGCGACGCCAACCCCTACTTGACCGTGGCCGCCACGCTGGGCCTGGGCTTGGCCGGCCTGCGCGCCGCGCAGGACCCGCACCCTGGCGCCGACGAAGCCCACCGGCTGCCACGCAGCCTGCCGGACGCGTTGGACGCACTTGACCGCAGCGCCATGCTGCGCAGCCTCTTCGGTGGCCCGCTTGTCGACGCCTTCACGGCCATCAAGCGCCATGAGCACGCCGAGCGCGCCGCGCTGGCCGACCCGCGCCACCAGTGGGACCTGACCCATTTGATTGAACTTGCCTGAATCCACCAGAGACTGATCATGTTCCGCAGCAGCCCTCAGCACACCGATACCTACTACGCCGCCACCTCGCGTGAGTGGCAGGTCGAACGCCCGGCTCTCGCCGAAAGCCTGCAGGCCGATGTCTGCGTGGTCGGCGCTGGCTTCTTTGGCCTGTACACCGCGCTGGAGATGGCCAAGGCCGGCAAGCGCGTCGTGATCCTGGAGGCCAGCCGGGTCGGCTGGGGCGCCTCGGGCCGCAACGGCGGCCAGATGATCATCGGCTTCCCCTGCGGCATGCAGCGGCTCAAGGGCGTGATGGGCCATGAGCGGGCACGCAACCTGTTTGACCAATCCCTGCAGGCGGTGCGCGACATCCGCGGCATCATGAGCCAGCACCAGATCGATTGCGACCTGGTCGAGGGCCACCTGGAGGTGGCGGTGCTGCCGCGCCGCGTGGCCGACCTCACCGGCTGGATCGAGGAGTGCCAGACCGAGTGGGGGTACGACAAGCTGCAGTTCGTCGACAAGTCCACGCTGCCCACCTACTTGAACTCCGAGCGCTATCAGGCCGGCATCATCGACCCTGAGGGCTGCCACATCCACCCGCTGAAGTACGTGCTGGGCCTGGGCAGGGCAGTCGAGGCAGCTGGTGTGCGGATCTTCGAGCAGACGAAGGTGGAGGGCTACGACGAGAAGGCGGACGGCATCACCGTGCGGGTGGCCGGCGGCATGCAGGTGAAGTGCGATCAGCTCGTGCTGGCTGCCAACGCCTACATCGACCAGGTGGACAAGCGCCTGGCTGCGCGCACCCTGCCGGTGGGCACCTTCATCGGCGCCACCGAGGTGCTTGGCGAATCGGTCGCGCGCAGCTTGATCCCCAAGAACCATGCGGTCTACGACAACCAGTTCATCCTCGAGTACTTCCGCACCACGGCTGATCACCGGCTGCTGTTCGGCGGCAAGTGCACCTACCTGGGTGGCACGCCGCTGAACCTGCCCCAGTCGATGAAGGCGAACATCCTGCGCGCCTTCCCCCAGCTGAAAGACGTGAAGATGGAGTACGCCTGGGGCGGCCACATCGACATCACGATGCGCCGCATGCCCGATTGGGGCCGCCGCAATGACCGCGTCTTCTGGGCCCAAGGTTTCTGCGGCCACGGCGTGGTGCCCACCCGTGTGGCCGCCACGCTGGTCAGCGAGGCCATGCTGGGCCGGCCCGAGCGGCTCGACTGGTTCGGCGGCATCGTCAACCCGCCATTCCCGGGCGGTGAGCGCCTGGGCGGCCTGATGCAGGCTGCGGGCATGGGCTGGTACCGGCTGCGCGACTTCGTCTGACCTTCGGCGCTAGGCGCTGGATGTGTAGAGGAGCAGGCCCTGCACCAGCGCGGCGAAGGTCACTGCGCAGCGTGGGCTGTCGCGCAGGTCGGCGTGCATCGCCACCCAGGTGTCAAGCCTGAACGAAAACAGCCGGGGCAGGACGCGAACCAAGCCGTCGCGGCGTGCCAGACCCACCTGGCAAACGCCGAGGCCGAACCCGGCGCGGATGGCGGCCAACTGGGCCAGGTCACTGTCGGCGCGAAACGCGAAGATGCTGCGATCGAAGGGGCCCAGGTCGGCTGTCATGCGCCGAATGCGCGCGTCCTCGCGGTCGAAGCCGATCAGGCTGTGCCGCAACAACTCGTCCATGGACCTGGGTGTGCCGCAGCGCGCCAGATAGTCGGCCCGGCCGTGCATGCCGAGTTCGATGCTGCCCACCCGGCGCGCGATCAAGGCGCCCTGTGTGGGCTGCACCATCCGTACCGCGATGTCGGCCTCGCGGCGCAGCAGGTCGCCCACCTCGTTGGTGACCACCAGTTCCACCACCAGTTCCGGGTGCGACTGCCGCAGCGAGGCCAGGACCGGCGGCAGCACCTCGACCCCCACGACCTCGCTGGCGGTGATGCGCACGGTACCTCGCACCCCCTGACCCTGGCTGCTGGCGGCACGCAACAAGGCGGCCGCCGTGTCCTTCAGGCCGGCTGCATAGGGTCGCAATGCCAGTGCAGCATCGGTGGGGGCAAACCCGTCGAAGGAGCGGGTAAACAGCTTGAGGCCCAGCGACGCCTCCAAGGCGTCGATGTGGCGGCCCAGCGTGGGTTGGGTCAGGTTCAGCGCGCGCGCAGCCGCGGACAGCGAGCCGTGGTCGAGCACGGCCAGGAAGGAGCGGTACCACTGCCAGTCGGGTTCCATGGTGGCAGTCTATACAAAAATGAATAGAGGCTAGGCTGGTCTCGCTGATTTTAATTCTCCCATCCGGTGGGCACACTGAGCTGAATCGCCAACCCAGACCCCAGGAGTCCCGATGACCACCATTGCACTTTTCGGCGCCACCGGCGTCCTCGGCCAGAGCGTGGCCAGTGCCCTGCGCGCCCAGGGCCGGCGCTACCGTGTGGTGGGCCGAAGCGAGGCCAGCCTGCGCCGCGAATTCGGCGACGATCCGCTGGCCGAGATCCATACCTGGAACCCGGACGAACCGGCGTCGGCGCAGGCCGCGGCGGCCGGGATCGAGACCCTGGTCTACATGGTGGGCGTGGACTACGCGCACTTCGAACTGCACCCGCTGGTGATGCGGCAGATGCTGGAGGGCGCCGTCGCTGCCGGCGTGAAACGCATTCTGCTGATCGGCACGGTCTACCCTTACGGACTGCCACAGTCCCGTCCGGTCCGCGAGGACCATCCGCGCGAGCCGCACACCTTCAAGGGCCGCATGCGCAAGGCGCAGGAGGATCTGCTGTGGCAGGCGGCAGCCGAACACGGCCTCCAGGCCGCCATCCTGCGCCTGCCGGATTTCTACGGCCCCGGCGTGGAGGCCAGTTTTCTGCACCGTGCGGTCGTGGCGGCGGTGCAGGGCGGCACGGCCGACCTTGTGGGCCCCATCGACACACCGCACGAGTTCGTGTTCGTGCCGGATGTCGGGCCGGTGGTGGCCAGGTTGGTCGAGACGCCAGCCGCCTGGGGCCGCAGCTGGCACCTGGCAGGCGCCAGCGTCACCACCCAGCTTGCCCTGGTGCAGGCGATGGAGGAGCAGACCGGGCGGCCACTGAAGAGGCGCATCGCCGGCAAGACCATGCTGCGGGTGATGGGTTGGTTCGTGCCCTTCATGCGCGAGCTGGTCGAGATGCACTACCTGCAGACCGACCCGGTGCTGATGGACGACAGCGCCCTGCAGGCGCTGATCGGGCCGATCCACAAGACGCCGTACGAAGAGGGCGTGCGCCAGATGTTGGCGGCTCAACGGCAGCTGGCGAAGGTCGCCGAGCCGAACTGATCAGCCCGTGCCGGCGGCTTTCACCGGCAAGCCGCCGCCGGTGGCGATCCAATCGTCCGCGAGGCGCTCCAGCACCTTCAGCGGCAGGGTGCCCTGCGACAGCATCAGCTCATGGAACGCCGGCAGCGAGAAGCGCTCTCCCAGCCGGGCCTGCGCGCGCTGGCGCATCTGCTGGATCTTCAGTGCGCCGATCTTGTAGGCCAGGGCCTGGCCAGGCCAGGCCATGTAGCGCTCTGTGGCCTGCCGGGCCTCCGCTTCGCTCGCGCCCTCGGTGTCCATCATGTAGCGCATGGTCGCTTCGCGGGTCCAACCCTTGGCATGCAGGCCGGTGTCGGTGACCAGGCGCACCGCGCGGAGCAACTCCTGCTTCAGATGGCCCAGGTATTGGGTGGGGTCGTCGTAGACGCCCATCTCGATGCCCAGCGTCTCGGCGTACAGCGCCCAGCCCTCGCCAAATGCACTGTTCCAGCCCCAGCGGCGGAAATCCGGCAGATCCAGCTCGATCTGCCTGGAGCCCTGGAAGTGGTGGCCCGGCTGGCCCTCGTGCAGCAGCAGCGAGGTCATGATCGCCACGTTGAACTGCGCCGGCTCACCGCCCGCGCCCACGTAGAAAACGCCGGGACGCGACCCGTCCGGCGCCGGGCCGGTGTAGTACGGCGACGCCGTGGCGCGCTGCAGTTCGGGCATCGGTCGGATGTCCATCGGGTACTTGGGCAGACGGCTGAACAGGCGGGGAAGCAGCGGCAGCACCCGCTGGTTGATGTCCTGGTAGCCCTTCAGCAGCTCCGGCCACGTGCTGTAGGGGCGGAAGCGTGGCTGGGCCGCATGCCACCGGAGGAAATCGGTGACGCTGCCCTCGACCCCGAACCCCGCCTGCAGCTTGGCGATCTCGCCCCGGATACGCGCGACCTCGGCCAGCCCGAGGTGGTGGATCTCGTCAGGCGACATGTCGGTGGTGGTGTTGGCACGCACCTGGTACGCGTACCACGCGGCACCGTTCGGAAGCGCCGAAAGGCCCGCCGTGGAGCGGCAGGCGTGGCGGTAGGGCCCTTCCAGGAAGGCCACCAACTCGCGCATCGACGGCAGCAGCTCGCGCTCGAACGTGCTGCGCCAGGCGCGGCCGATGCGCGCTCGCTCGGCATCGCTGAAATCCAGGGGCATCACCGCCAGCGCGCGGGCGAAGGGTGACTTGTCGAACGCCGGCTCGGCGAGTGAGCGGTAGATTGGCAACCCCGAGTCGATCAGGGCACGGGGAACGGTGTAGCCGCGCCGCATGCCCTGGCGCATGTTGGCGATGGCCTGGCGGTTGAACGCCGGCAGCATCCTCAGGCGGCGCAGGTAGTTGCCGTAGTCGGCCGGGGTCTTCAGCGGTTGGTACTGGTCGCCGCTGCCCAGGTTCGCCAGATCCAGCGGTAGGGCACCGAACTGATCGATCGGCATCAGGTGGCTGGGGAAGGCGTCAGCGTCCAGCTCGAGTTGCACCTCCCAGGCCAGCAGTTCGTGGTTCAGGCGGTCCGACGGGGTCAGACCTTGGGGAGGGAGGGCACGCAACTCGGCGGCGACACGGCGGTTCAAGGCCCGTGCCTTGGCGATCTCGCCCGGAGCAATCGCAATGGCCAGACGGCCCTCGTAGCGCGCGCCGCCGACGGTGGCGGAGGCGGTCAATGGATCCAGCTCCAACTTGTCGGCAAAGTAACGCGCGGCGATCCGGGCCAGGCGCTCCTGCGGGACCGGTCGGGTGGCGGCTTCGGCGGCGGGCCAGGGGAGCAGGGCGGACAGCAGCGGCGCACAGGCCTGGCGTCGGGTGATCAGCATGGGAAGGTGCTCTTGTGAACTCTGGAAGGTGACCGGCGGCGTTCACGCCGGGCGGCGGATGACTTGGATATGGCGCTCTGCAGGCTGGGCATCGCGGGCACGCAGCTGGCCGCAGCCGCCCTCCACGTCCTGCCCGG
>CAYJEC010000061.1:0-11359 GCA_964369025.1 uncultured Ideonella sp.
CCTGATTCACCACCTCGCCGCCCGTCACCGCGATGCCGCTGGCCTGGCTGGCCAGCAAACTGGCTTGGCGCGCGTTGTCGGCGTTCTGGCGAACCGTGGTGTCCAGTTCTTCCATCGAAGACGCCGTCTCCTGCAGGGCCGATGCCTGCTCCTCGGTACGGCTGGCCAGATCGCTGTTGCCTTGAGCGATCTGAGCACTGGCGGTGGCCACGTTCTCGGCGCGGCCGCGCACGTCACTGACCAGGCGGCGCAACTGGCCCTGCATGTCGGCCAGGGCTCGCATCAACTGGGCTGTTTCGTCGCGGCCACTGACGAGGATCTCGCGGTTCAGGTTTCCCTGGGCCACAGCCTGGGCCACGGCAATGGCTCGCTGCAGCGGCTTCACCACGGCACGGCTGAGCAGCACGCCGATGGCCAGGCCGCAACCGGTGGCCAGTAGCATGCCCAGCATGGCCATGCGGGCGGCACGGCGGCCGGCGGCGGCTGCATCGGCCGCTTCAGCGGCGCTGCTCTCGGCAATCGCCTGGGCAAGCTTGTCCAGAAGGCTGGCGGGTTCACGGTCCATGCCCTTGACGGCGGCATCGCCGGCCCCCGCGTCGGCGCTCGCGGCCTCGAAGGCCTCGAAGCCCTTGCGGTATCCGCTGGACATCGTCTGGTGGGCGGTGATGAACTGATCGGCCAAAGCGCGCGCAGCGGGGTCGGCCAGTCCGTCGCGGAGGGCGGTCGCGCCTTCTGCCACCGCTTTTTCATTATTCTGGAATGCGGCCCAATACTTGTCTTTCTGAGCGGCATCCTTGCCGCGCAGTAGCACGTTCTTCCACTCCTGGACCTGGGTCTTGAACTGCCCCTGGACCAGGTGGACCTGGCGCTCCTGTGCCACGAGCACACTCACGTCGTTCTCGAGATGGGTGAGCGAGCGGCTCATCTGCCACAGGCCGATGCCGGCGCTGAAGGCGACCAACAAGACCGCCAGCGCAAACAGCAGCGGGACTTTGCGATTCAGATTCATGGAAAACCTCAGATGTGGTCACGGCGCCATGGGGGCCGCAGTGTGCCGGGCGAACCTTGGGCTTGCCGTGGCGGGCATCTTAAGAATCGCCACTGCCGTCGATCACCGGATTCGCGCCGGCTTTCGCACCCTCTTTCAGAGAAATGCGGGCATCGTGGTCACCCATCCGGGGGAATGACGTCTCTCGGGGCGCTGGCTACGCTGGCGCCCTTTCCGTTAGCGATTCCCCTACGATGACCCCGCCCTTGCTCCCTCCACCCCTGCCACGCCGTGCCGTGGTGCTTTCGCTGGTGGCCTGGCCCTGGCTGGCCGCGGCCGCGACCGCAGCACAGCCGGCTCGCACAGCCGAGGCGCCGCCGGCACTGCTGCTGGCCCGTGATGCCTGGGCCCACGTGGATCCGGCCGGTTACCTCGTCAGCGAAAAGTACGACGGCGTGCGCGCCCTGTGGGACGGTCACCGGTTGCGGTTCCGGGGTGGGGCCAGCGTGGCCGCGCCCGCCTGGTTCCTGGCCGGGCTGCCAGCGGGCCAGGCGCTGGACGGCGAACTGTGGCTCGACAGGGGCCGCTTCGACGAACTCTCGGCCCTGGTGCGCCGGGAGCGCCCGGACGATGCCGCGTGGCGCCGCGTGCGCTACATGGTGTTCGAACTGCCCGGGGGCCTGGGCACCTTCGCCCAGCGCAGCGAGCGGTTGCGTGCGCTGGCGCTGTTGCCGGGCGCGCGCACCTGGGAGCCAGCTGCGCAACAGACGCTCACCGGAAGCGATGCCCTGCGTGACAGGCTGGCCGAGGTGCTGGCGGCACAGGGCGAAGGGCTGATGCTGCACTGGGCTGCCTCGCCCTATGTCACTGGCCGAAGCGAGTGGCTGCTCAAGCTCAAACCGGTGCAGGACGCCGAGGCCGTGGTCGTCGGGCACACCCCGGGCCGGGGCCAGTTTGCCGGTCAGGTGGGCGCACTGCAGGTTCGCGACGACAGCGGCCGCACATTCCTCGTCGGCAGCGGCCTGACCGAGGCCCAACGTGTCAACCCGCCGCCGTTGGGCAGTGTGGTCACCTACACCTGGCGCGGCGAGACAGCCAACGGCCTGCCGCGCTTTCCCGCCTTGCTGCGCCTGCGCCCGGCCGGGCTGTGAGCGCCCACCGGGTTATCGTGGCGCCATGACCGCCTTCAGCTTCTTCTGGCACGACTATGAAACCTTTGGCCGGGTGCCGCGCCGAGATCGCCCGGCGCAATTCGCCGGTGTCCGCACCGACGCCGAACTGAACGAGATCGGCGCGCCACTGATGCACTTCTGCCAGCCGGCGCCGGATTACCTGCCCGACCCGGAGAGTTGCCTGCTGACCGGCATCCTGCCGCAGCAGTGCCTGGCCGACGGCGTGCCCGAACCCGAGTTTGCCCAGGCCGTCGAGGCGGCGCTGGCGCTACCCGGCACCGTGGGCGTCGGCTACAACTCGATCCGTTTTGACGACGAGGTCACGCGCCACCTGTTCTGGCGCAACCTGATCGACCCCTACGCCCGCGAGTACAAGAACGAATGTGGCCGCTGGGATCTGCTCGACACCGTGCGCTGCATGTATGCGCTTCGCCCCGACGGCCTGGTGTGGCCGCGGCACGACGACGGCCGCGCGTCCTTCAAGCTGGAGCACCTGACGGCCGCCAACGGCCTGGCCCATGAGGCAGCGCACGATGCCCTCTCGGATGTGCGGGCCACCATCGCGCTGGCCCGCCTGGTGAGGCAGCACCAGCCCCGGCTGTGGGAGTTCTGCCTCAAGTTGCGTCAGAAGCAGGCGGTGTGGAACGAGATCGGCATCGGCCAACCTTTCCTGCATGTCTCGGGCATGTACTCGCCCGAGCGCGGTTGCCTGGCCGTGGTGTGGCCCCTGGCGCCACACCCCACCAACAAGAACGAGTTGATCGTCTGGGATCTGGCCGAGGACCCGGCTGAATTGTTCGGCTTGAACGCGGAAGCCATCCGCCAGCGAATGTTCACCCGCACCGACGACCTGCCCGAGGGCGTGACGCGACTGCCGCTCAAGACCATCCACATCAACAAGTCGCCGGTGGTGATCGGCAACCTGAAGACGCTGACCCCGGCATTGGCCGAGCGCTGGGGGATCGACCTGCTGGCGGCCGAGCGCCACGCCCAGTCGTGCGCCCAGGGCGGTGCGCGCATGGCCGGCATCTGGCCGGACGTCTTCGCACGGCCGGCGCAAGACCACGCGCCGGATGTGGACGAAGACCTCTACGGCGGCTTCATCGGCTCGACCGACCGCCAGCGGCTGGACCGCCTGCGCCGATTGCCCCCGGACGACGTGGCCTGGGCTCGCGCCAGCTTCGACGACCGCCGGCTGGACGAACTGGTCTTCCGCTACCGCGCCCGCACCCACCCCGAGGCGCTCGATGCCGAGGCCCAGTCCCGCTGGGCCCGGCACTGTGCCGGGCGCCTGCACCAAGGCGACGGTGGCGCACAGACGCTGGTGCAGTTCTTCGAGCGGCTCGACACCCTGGCCGACGACGCCGACGAGCGCGGCCAGGCCTTGTTGGGCGCGCTGTACGACTACGCCGAGCAGATCGCGCCGCCGCCACCCTGACACTGCTGCTGACAGATGTTGACGATGTTGCCGATCTTGGGGAGTGCGCAGGCGCCCGACCTGGCATAGGCTGCGCGGGCGCAGTGCCGCACCGGGCATTGCCGCTTGTCCCCGTATCCATCAAGCCAGAGGAGACCCGCGTGCCTATCACCATGTGCTCATCAACCCCATCATCCCGCAGCGTCCTGAGCCGGTGGCTCGCAGCCGCCGCGTTGGCTGCCGCCAGCCTGAGCAGCCAGGCCGGCCCTGTCGGCCTGTCGCAGGACACCCATGCCTACGCCTACCGCAGTGGCCCGGCCGCCGTGGTCAAGCAGCCGGGCGTGGTCGCCAGCCACGATGTCCGGATCGACGGCGCCGACTGGCTGCGCCTGCAGTTCGATGGTGTGCAACTGCCGCGCAATGCCCAACTGCGCATCACCTCGTTGCAGGACGGCGCCCAGCAGCACCTGAACGCCAAGACCCTGGCTCAGTGGCAGAACACCTCGGCCTACTTCAACGGGTCGGCGGTTCGTGTCGAGTTGCTCGCCACCCGGGCCGGCCAGGCGGGCCAGTTCGGCATCTCCAAGGTGCTGGCGGGCAAGCCGCAGGAACTGCCGGAGAGCCAGTGCGGCACGACCGACGACCGCGTGGCGTCCAACGTGGCGGACCGGGCTCGCCTGCTCGATGTGGGCTGCACGGCCAATCTGATGGTCAAGGGCTGCTTCATCACTGCGGGCCATTGCCTGGCCTCGGCGTCGCTGGTCGACGTGGTCGAGTTCAACGTGCCGGCTTCCAACGCGAACGGCAGCCTGAACCATCCGGCGCCCAAGGACCAGTACGTCCCGACGGCCAACCGCCAGTTCAGCAATGGCGGTATCGGCAAGGACTGGGGGGTGTTCACCGTTGCCCCCAACACCGAGACCGGCCTGACGCCGTTGCAGGCTCAGGGCGCCGGGCTGAAGATGTCCAAGACCGTGCCGGCGGTGGGCGACGAGGCTCGCGTTCACGGCTACGGCGTGGACTCGGGCACGGCCAACCAGACCCAGCAGTTGTCGGTCGGCCCGGTCGACTCCGTCAACATCGCCTCGACGATCCTGCGCTACCGCGCCGACACCGAAGGCGGCAACAGCGGCTCGGCGGTGCTGTCCGGAGGCCGCGTGGTGGCGATCCACACGCATGCCGGCTGCACGCAGACCGGGGGGGCCAACCAGGGCACCCTGTTCACCAACACGGCGTTCAAGAAGGCCTTCAAGGCCGTCTGCAGCGCTGCGCAGTGAGTTGAATCCGGCCTCCTTCTGGGGGCTGTTCGAACTGGGGCCCCGTCTTGGGGCCCTTTTTTCTTCCGGGCAAGCCCTGAGCCGGTGGGCCGCGTCTGGGCGTAAGGTAGCGGTCCCAACCGAGGAGACCCCCATGCTCAAATCCGGCATCGACCAGGACGCGCTGATCGAGATGTTCGCCAACGCCAGTGCCAAGCAATCCGCGCAGCTTCGCACAGCGGTCGGCGAGGCCACGCTGAAGGCCTTGCAGGGCCGCGAGATGAGCCTGAAGAACATCCGCGGGGTGATCAAGTCGGTCACCCAAGCTGCCAGTGCGGGTGCGATGCAGAACGTGACGCCCAAGGTCGATGTCGAAGCCATGCTGGATGGCGCCTTGGCCGGCATGGACGACGCGCTGCTGAAGGCGGTCGACGCCAACCGGGTGGCGCTGGAGCGCCTGACCGGGCAGGGCGTCGATCTGCATGAGAAACAGCTGAAGAAGGCGATGGACGACCTGCAGAAGCTGGAGGACACCATGTTCGACACTGTGCGCAAGGCATCCACCGGGGCGGGTGCCGGCCTGTCGGGGCCTTGGGCCGAGGTGCTGGGCAAGATGGAGAAATCCGGCTCGCTCACCGGCGCCCAGGCCACTGCCACCTTCGAGCAGATGACCAACCAGATGCAGACGGCCATGCGCGACACCCGTGCCGCCAGCCTCAAGGCAGCCCAGACGCTGGCGCAAAGTTATGCGGCCCTGGTCAGCGGGGTGCTGATCGGCATGTCCGACGCACTGCGCAGCGGCGGCGCAGAAGGTTCTGCGGCCAAGCCAGCCGCCAAGTCGAGCTCGCGCAAGTAGTCGAAGACGGCGGCAGCCAGCCGCCGGTGCAACGGCCCGCCTCCACTGGCGGGCTGCTCCCCCCTGGAAGTTTTGCCACCATGACCCGAGTCGTCATCAGCGGCACCGGCCTGTACAGGCCGCCGCACGTCATCACCAACGCCGAGCTGGTCGAGGCCTTCAATGCCTACGTCGGGCTGCAGAACGAGAAGAACGCTGCAGCCATCGCGGCCGGCAGCTTGCCGGCCCTCGCGCCGTCCAGCGTCGAGTTCATCGAGAAGGCGTCCGGCATCCAGCAACGCTATGTGCTCGACAAATCCGGCGTGCTGGACCCGACGCGCATGTACCCCCGCTTCCAGGAGCGGCCCGACGACCAGATCTCGCTGATGGCCGAGATCGCCGCCGACGCGTCGAACCAGGCCCTGGCCGCTGCCGGCAAGACCGGGGCGCAGGTCGACGCGGTGCTGTGCGCGTCGGCCAACATGCAGCGCGCCTACCCGGCGATGGCGGTCGAGATCCAGCAGGCCATCGGTGCCGGCGGTTACGGCTTCGACATGAACGTGGCCTGCTCGTCGGCCACCTTCGCGATCGAGCAGGCGGCCAACGCGGTGCGTGCCGGCACCGCGACCTGCGTGCTGGTGGTCAACCCCGAGATCACCTCGGCCCACCTGGAGTGGCGCGACCGTGATTGCCATTTCATCTTCGGCGACGTGTGCACCGCGGTGATCGTCGAGAAGGCCGAGACGGCCACGTCCCCCGATCAGTGGGAGATCCTCGGCACACGGCTGGCCACCCAGTTCTCCAACAACATCCGCAACAATTTCGGCTTCATGAACCGGGCAGAAGACAGCGACCCGCTGGCCCGCGACAAGACCTTCCGCCAGGAGGGCCGCAAGGTGTTCAAGGAGGTCGTGCCCCTGGCCGCCGCCCACATCGAAGCGCATCTCGCCCAGCTCGGTTTCGAGCCCAAGGGTGTGCGTCGCTTCTGGTTGCACCAGGCCAACCTCGGCATGAACCAGTTTGTCATCCGCAAGCTCGTCGGCCAGGAGGTCGGCGGAGATCTCGCACCCCTGATCCTGGACGAGTACGCCAACACCGCTTCGGCGGGCTCGATCGTGGCGTTCCACCACCACCACGCCGACATGGCGCCCGGTGAGGTGGGCGTGATCTGTTCCTTCGGTGCCGGCTACTCGGTCGGCAGTGTTGTCGTTCGGAAGCTGTGAGGTTGGTGATGGGTCGTGAGGTGATGCCCTGGCGTGCCATGGGTCTGGCGCTGTCGGTGCTGCTGGTGACCGTGCAGGTGGCCGCGCAAGGTACCGGGGCGGCAGCCAAGTCGCTGACCGGCCAGGCGCCCGGCAAGGGGGCAATGTTGAGCCGCGATGAATTGCGGGCCTGCCTGAAAGAGCAGGCCGCCCAGAAGTCACGCGGCGAGTTGCTTGAGAAGCGCCGTGCCGAGGTGGCGGGGGAGGCCGATGCGGCTCGCCGCCTGAAGGACGAGGCGCAGGCCGAGCGCGACGCCTACCAGGCCAAGGCCAACCAGGCGCAGGTTTTCAAGGACAAGGCCAAGGCCCACGGCGAGCGGGTCGAGGTCTACAACAAGAGGGTCGCCGAGTTCCAGGCGTCGCCCCCGGTGGGTGCAGGTGCCGAGCGGGAGCGTGGACAGTTGGAAGGCGAGGGCGAGGCCCTGGCCAAGGCCGAGGCCGCACTGAAGGCAGAGGGCGCGCAACTGACTTCCCAGTTGGAGCAGGGCCGCACAGCGGTCAACCAGCGCATCCAGGCTCAACAGGCGGCGGCAGCCTCAGCCACCGAGCGCAGCAAGGCCTTTGACGCCGAGGTGGCCGCCTTCAACACCGAGGTGGATGATTGGCGCAAGCGCTGTGGCGACCGGCCGTACCGCGAGGCCGACGAGAAAGCCGTTCGCGCAGGGCAGTGAGTGGGGCGACCCCGCGCCCGCCGGGTCAGAGCCTCATGCGCCGGGCGCGCAGGCGCTCGTAGGCTGGCCGGCAAGCCTCGGCCACGGCCCGTGCCGGCCCCTGCAACGCGGGCTCGCGCGGCCGCCAGGGCTCGAACCCGGTGGAGCGCCAGACGGCGTCGTACCAGTACGGTGCCCAGATGCCGTCGCTGGCACGCCGGCCTGCGGGCCAGGCCAGCATGCGCTCGGTGAAGCCCAGGCCCAGCGCCTCGCACAGTGCCCGCAGGTGGCCGCCAGGATTGCGCAGGAAATCGTCCGCATCGATCACTGGTGGCGCCGTGCCGGCGGCGCAGAGATCGTCGTACAGCGCCGCCTGCTGGAGCAGCCCGATGTCGGCCGGTGTCACCGTGGCGCGTGATTTCAGGTAGGACTCGACGACCTCGGCCGGGTCGCGGATCAGGAACACATTGACCAGCCCATGCACCCAGCTCGTGTCCCGGCCCGGCAGCAGGTGGTGGGTCATGTGCTTCTGGTACCAGATTGGCAAGCCGCCAGGTGCCGGGCCGGTGGACATGGCCTGCGCAACGCGCGCCGAGTCGGTGTCGCCCGCCGAGATGATCTCGTCGCGGCCGGGATGCTCCAGGCCGGTGGCGGCCAGGTAGGCGGCGTACAGCGGCTCGTCGCTCACCGCGCAATCGCCGCGGTTCTCCCACGAGCGCATCATCGCGGTGGAGATGTTCCGAGGGCCGCTCCACATCGCTACACGCAGCGGGCCCGCTGTCATGCCGATTGCCCGGCGATGTCGCGCTGAACCAGCGCCTTGTACAGGCCCTGCAGGCGGGCCACCATCGGCCCGGGCAGGCCACCGTCGAACGAGCGGCCGTCCACGGCGCGCACCGGTACCACGCCGGCGAAGGTGCCGGTGCAGAAGGCTTCTTCGGCACCGTAAACCTGGGACAGGCTGAAGTTCTTCTCGAACACCGGGATACCCGCTTCGCGGCACACCTGGATCACGTTCGATCGGGTGATGCCACCCAGGCAGTAGTCACCGGAGGAGGTCCAGACTTCACCCTTCCTGACGATGAAGAAGTGGGTCGAATTGCAGGTGGCGACAAAGCCGTGCGGGTCCAGCATCAGCGCTTCGTCGGCCCCGGCCTCGGTGGCCTGGATGCACGCGGTGATGCAGTTGAGCTTGCTGTGGCTGTTCAGCTTGGGGTCCTGCACATCGGGGAAGCCGCGCCGTACGTGCACGGTGAACAGGCGCAGCCCCGCCGACAGGGTTTCGGGTTTGGCGAGCTTCCACTCCGGCAGGATCACGATCGTGGCCGGGCCGACCGTGACGCGCGGGTCTTGGTAAGGTGTGCGCTTGACGCCCCGGGTGACCATCAGGCGGATGTGCACGCCGTCGTTCATGCCGTTGGCGGCCAGCGTGTCATAGATCGCCTGCCTGAGTTCGGCCCGCGTGAGCCCGATGTTCAGCGCGATGGCTCGGGCGCCTTCATAGAGGCGGTCGAGGTGAGCGTCGAGGAAGACAGGGTGGCCGCCAACCACGCGCAGGCCCTCCCAGACGCCGTCGCCAAGCACGAATCCGCTGTCGAAAACCGACACCGTGGCGTCAACCCTGGCCTTCAGCGCCCCGTTGATCCAGATCAGGATGCCGGCGTTGCGCGGGTCGTCGTGGAAGTCATGGATGCTCTGTGACATGGCGGCAAGTCTATGTTGGCGTTCAGATCCGGTGGCATGATGCCGGCTTTCCGGGCCTGCCAGCCCGCCACAGACTGAGGTTTTCCATGATCCGACTCCTCCCCATTGCAATGGCTGCCTGTTTGTTGGGCGCGACCGCACCGGCCGCGTTGGCGCAGAGCGACACCAAGACTCTCGGCGGCAAAGCCGCCTCGAGCGGCAAGGTCCTGACACGCGAGGAACTGCGCGTTTGCATGAAGCAGCAAGCCGATCTGTCGGCACGCAAGGGCGGGCTCGAGAAGCGCCAGGCGTCGATTCAGGAGGAACGTGCCCAGATCCAGAAGGACACCGAGGCCATCAAGGCCGAGCAGGAGGCGCTTTCCTCTCGCAAGACGCAGGTCGACGAACTGAACAAGCGGATGGAAGCGCACGCCGAGCGTGTCAAGGATCTGAACCAGCGCAGCGCCGACTTCGAGCAGGCTGGGCGCAGCGGTCCCAATGCCGAGCGTGAGCGCCGCAAGATGGACAAGGAACGCCAGGACATCGAGAAGGCCGAGGCCGTGTTGAAGGCCGACCGCGAGAAACTGGTCGGCGGAACCAACGACGCGGTGGCCAAGCTGAACGCACGCGTCGAGGCGCAGCAGCAGGTCGCTGGCGACTGGAACAGCCGCAGCAAGAAGCTCGATCAGGAAGTCCAGGCTTACGAGAACGACCGCTCGGATTGGGTCATCGGGTGCGGTGACCGCCGCTACCGTGAGGACGACGAGAAAGCCATCCTGGCCGGCAAGTAGGCCGCGTGAGCCGCCGGTGAAATTGCTCGTCATCGGCGGTACCCGCTTTCTCGGCCGCCACCTGGTGCAGGCGGCGGTGGAGAGCGGGCACCATGTCACGCTGTTCAATCGCGGGCAGTCCGCGACCAGCGTGCCGGCCGGTGTCGAACACCGGGTCGGTGATCGCCGTGCGGGGCTGGATTCGTTGTCTCCTGGCACCTGGGACGCGGTGATCGACACCTGCGGCTACCTGCCCGGCGAAGTGGCGGCCATGGCCGATTGCCTGCATGGGCGGGTGGGCAGCTACGCCTTCATTTCCAGCATTTCGGTCTTCGCGGACTTCAGCCAGCCGAACGGCGAGGATGCGGCGGTGGGCCGGATCGACGATCCCGAGACCACGGTCGTCGATGGCCGCACCTACGGGCCCTTGAAAGCGCTGTGCGAAGAAGCGTTGCAGTCGCGTCTTGGCGACCGCGCGCTGGTGGTCAGGCCGGGCCTGATCGTCGGCCCGCACGACCCGACTGGCCGTTTCACCTGGTGGCCAGCCCGGTTGGCGCGCGCCGCGCCTGGCGAGCGGCTCCTGGCGCCTGGCGCGCCGGAAGATGCGGTTCAGTTCATCGACGCACGCGATCTGGCCGCCTTCATCCTGCGGCTGGTCGAGGGCGGCCGCTTCGGCCTGTTCAACGCCACGTCGCCGCAGGGCCTGTGGACCATGGGTGACGTGCTCCGCGCCTGCGCCGAGGTGGCGGGCACCCAGCCTAGCTGGGATTGGGCGCCTTCCGCCTGGTTGCTGGAGCAGGGGGTGGGCCCCTGGATGGAGTTGCCCCTATGGCTGCCCGCCGAGGGCGAGCACGCCGCCTTCATGCGCGTGGAGACCACGCGTGCCGAGCAAGCCGGCCTGAAACTGCGCCCCATCGCCGACACCGCAGCGGACACGCTGGCCTGGTGGCAGGCCCTGCCACCAGAGGCGCGGGCCTTCCCTCAGACCGGCCTGGCACCGGAGCGCGAGGCTGCGCTCCTGGCCAGGCTCGCAGCGGGCGTCAGGCTGTGACCGTCTTGGCCACGTCCGCGTACTCTTCGATCTGGTCGAAGTTCATGTACTTGTAGATCTTGCTGCCGTCGGCGTTGATCACGCCCATGTCGGCGTGGTACTCGGCCACCGTCGGGATGCGGCCCAGCTTGGATGCAATCGCGGCCAGTTCCGCCGAAGCGAGGTACACGTTGGTGTTCTTGCCCAGGCGGTTGGGGAAGTTGCGGGTGCTGGTCGAGACCACGGTTGCGCCTTCGCGCACCTGGGCCTGGTTGCCCATGCACAGGCTGCAACCC
>CAYJEC010000062.1:0-11343 GCA_964369025.1 uncultured Ideonella sp.
GACGTGCTGGCCACCGGCGCCGGAGGAGCGGAAGGTGTCGACCTTCAGGTCGGCTTCCACGCCTGCCTCGAACGTGGCCGTGGCATAGCTGACCGTCTGCTCACGCACGACGAAGGTCCTGGCCGTGGTGTCGACGGCGGTGATCCGGCCGGAGATCTCGATCTCCTGGCCGCCGCCGTCGTCGTCACCGCCATCGTCGCCGCTGCCCTTGACCTCCAGCTTGTCGGCGACCAGCACACCGGCCTTCATGGTGCCCTCGACCTCCACCCGCAGGCCAGCCGCCAGCACCGCTCCAGCAGGCTCGATGCGTGCCGCGGAGGCATCGACCTTCAGGCCGTTGACCGTGAAGTCAGCATTCGAGGTGTAAGCCGAGATGACGCTTTCGATCTCGACCTCGCTGTCATCTGCCGGCGTTCGGGTGCCCTGGCTTTGTGCGCTCACCACCCATTGCCCGCTGCCATTGGGCGTGGTGGCGAGTTGGAACCGGGTGATCTGGCCCGCCACTGGCGGCGTGCTGTAGGCGAACACCTGGCTGCCGATGCGGAACGTCTTGGCGGCGGTGTCCAGGCTGCCCACCTGGCCGCGGATGCGGTAGCTGGCCGGGGCCGATTCGGGTTCGATGCGGCGCGCTGCATACACCCCGGAGACTGGATCGTAGATCGCGAACACCTCCACCACGCTGCCCACCGCCACCGCAGCCTGGCCACCGTCCAAGCCGTCATCGAAGACGGTGGATGCGGTCACGCGCACCGGCTGGCCCAGCACGGTGAGCGTGCTGGTACCCAAATCGTTGGCATCGACCGGGCCGGTCAGGTCGCTGCCGACGGTGATGGTCTTCGCCACGGCCGTCAGGCTGGCCTGGTCGATGGCGCCGGCGTCGATCTGCACCGTCATACCGAGCTTCAGGTCGCCGGATTGCAGGGTGTGGCCGTCGGCATCGACGATGCGTGCCTGGCTGTCGTCGAAATGAACGCCGTTGACGATCACGGAGCCGAATCCGCCAATCGGGCCCTCGCTGTAGCTGACCGAGCCTGTGCCCTGGCCCTCGACGCCGCCGCCGCAGGCATGCAAGGCCAACACGGCGACGGACAAGAAGACCGCACTGATGCGGCGTGTCGAGAGGAGCAGGTGAAACTTTGGGCGATTCATGGGGGGTCTCCGCCCGGCGCCAGTGCCACGGCGTCGGGTTGGTGAAAGCTGTAAAGGCCGATCAGTAGGCGCTGCAGGGGTGCCGCGGCTGCGCCTGCCTTGTCGTCAGATTCGATCAACCGTTCGAGGGCAGGCACCAACGTGTCGAAAGCCAGCCGCCATTGGGCGGCGACCAGTTGGCGCGCCGCCTGGATGGATTCTTCCGACAGGCCGGTGGCGACGATCGCCTGTTCAAAGTGGCGATGCCCGTCGCCGAGCACATTCTCGACGGCCCCGCTGAGGTGGCCGCCAACGTTGGCGCCCAGGATGCGCAGCGCGCGCGGCAGGTCACCCTTGGGCACCAGGGCGTCGCGCACCGGTGCCACGGTGTCGTCCGCGTCGTCAGCCACCGCATAGCCCAGGCGCTGCATCTCGGCCAGCAGGCTGCGCGGATGCACGTCCGTGGTGACCTCGCGCGCCAAGGTGTCAAAGCTGGGGCGGTGCCCCTGGCGCGGCAGGATTCTGGGTTCACCGGAGGCGTCGCGATACAAGGGGTCGGTCAGCCAGTGGGCGTAGACCTCGCCCGCCAGCGAGCGCCGCGGCCTCGCCTGCTCGAGGTTGGCGTGAACCAGGCGGGTGACTTCGCGGCGGTTGATGCCCGTGGCCGTGCTGAACCGGCTGACTTGCCGGTACGGCAGGCCGCCCGGGTAGGCCTCGCGGGCCGCCTGCACGAAGGCGATCTTCAGCCGCTCCTCCACGGTGCCGAACTGCACGCCGCGCGCCAATGCCAGCCGCGCCAGTGGGGCGAGCAGCGCATTGACCGCATCCAGCACGGCTTGCTGGTCGGGTGGCAGGGAGGTGTCGACGGTGTCGGGCATGAGAATCGGGCAGCGAATCACATGAAATGTGCGAAACGCCCAGGTCGATCTTAACGGCCCGGGCGTTCGGCTGCCAGGGAGTTACCCCCGGCAGTGGCTCAGTCTTCCCGGCTGATGCGGGTGGCCTCAAGCCGCGTGCCGTCGGACGTCAGGTGGCCCTTGACCTCCAGCGTCATGCCATCGGCAAGATCGGCCTCGGACACATCGCGCCATGTGACGCTGCCGGCATAGCTCACGGTCAGGCCGCGCAGAGCAAATGTCTTGGCCGAGGTGTCGAGCGCGCTGACGGTGCCGTGCAGCTCGTAGTCCTCGCTGTGGTCGTCGTCGCTCTCATCCTCAAGGTGCACCTTGCTGGCGATGAGCACGCCGTTGACCACCTGGCCTTCCACCTCGACGCGGGCACCCAGCACCACGCCGGCCTGGCCCTCGCGGAAGGTGGCGTTCGAGGCATCGACTGGCAGGCCGTCCACGCTGAACAGCGTGGCAGACGTCCAGGCGGTGATCAGGCCGGTCACCTCGGCTTCGCTGTGGTCCTCGACGTGGCGTTCGCCGCTGCGCACCTCGGTGGCAACCCACTGGCCGTTCACCGGTGCGGGCTGCAACTGCACCCGAACACGCGCATCGTTCGCCAACTGCGCCGCCACCTCGGTCGCACTGCCGTAGTTGATGACTGCGCTGCCCAGGAGGAAGGTCTTGGCGGTGGTGTCCAGCGAGGCCACCGGGCCGCGCAGCTTGTAGCTGGCGGGGTTGCTCTCACCCTCGATTCGGGTGGCCACGTACACGCCGCGGGCGGCGTCGAACTGTGCATGCACCTCCAGCACGGCGCCGACGCCGATGCCGGCCAGGCCACCGGGCAGGTTGTCATCGAAGACCGTGCGGGGGCTCGCCTCGACCACCTGACCCAGCACCGTCAGGTGCTGGGCGGCAGCGTCGACTGCGTCCACTGGGCCGACGATTTCGCTGCCGTAGCGGATGCGGGTGGCCACACCGTGGCCGCCGCTGCGGTCGATCGACGAAGCCTCGATTTCGACCTGAGCGCCCAGCTTGAGGTCATCTCGGCTGTGGCGACGACCGTCGTCGTCCAGCACTTCTGCAGCGCTGTCGTCGAAGCGGACGCCATTGACGATGATCGAACCAAAGCCGGAGATCGCACCTGCAGTGAACGACGAGATCGCCGCCGGAGGTGTCGGATCGACAGCGGCCCCGCCGCCGCCGCCGCAGGCGATCAGGGTGGCCGACAGGACCCCCAGGGTGAGAACAGAGCGCAAGGGACGAGCCCAGCGCGCGGACCCGGCGCCGCGCGACATGGATTGAATGACAGACATGACGAACTCCTGGCGCGACTCCTCAGCCGCGCATGATTGAAAGGAACTTCGCCGTTGACCGTGCCGGGTGTCGGGCGCCGCGTTGATGTCATCAACGTGAGTCGGATAATAAATGTGCTTTATGCACATTTCAAGTGAACATCTGAATCCCGAGTCCGCAAGTAGGTCTCTGCCGGTGAGGCGGCCCTCTGTTCAGAAGCCGGCGTGGCACTGATAATCCATACAGCCCCGATTGGACAACGCCATCGTTCCACCGCGCCGCCTCATCGCCCACCTCGACATGGACGCGTTCTATGCGTCGGTCGAGCTGTTGCGCTATCCCGACCTGCGCGGCCTGCCAGTGGTCATCGGGGGGGGCCGACGACACCAGCCCGAGACGCTGCCCGATGGCAGCCGCCGCTACGCCCGCCTGGCGGATTACGCCGGGCGCGGCGTCATCACCACCTCCACCTACGAGGCTCGGGCGCTGGGGGTGCATTCGGCGATGGGCGTGATGAAGGCTGCCGTGCTGGCGCCGCAGGCCATCCTGCTGCCGGTGGATTTCGAGCAGTACCGTGCCTACTCGCGCCGATTCAAGGCTGCCGTGGCAGAACTGGCACCGGTGATCGAGGACCGCGGCGTCGACGAGATCTACATCGACCTGACCCACCTGCCCGGCGCGCAGGATGCCGTCGGGCACGATCCGCTCGGTGGCGCGCGCGCCATGGCCCGCGAGATCAAGAACAACGTGCAGCGCAGCACGGGGCTCACCTGCTCGATCGGCGTCACCCCCAACAAGCTGCTCTCCAAGATTGCCTCAGAACTGGACAAACCCGACGGCCTCACCGTGCTCACGCTGGATGACTTGCCCACCCGCGTCTGGCCGCTGGCGGCGCGCAAGGTGAATGGCATCGGGCCGAAAGCCGCGTCCAGGCTCACCGGACTGGGCATCCACACCGTGGGTGACATCGCGCGCTGCGAGCGCGCGTGGCTGGTCGAGCATTTCGGACGCAGCTACGGCGCCTGGCTGCACGACGCCGCCTGGGGCCGCGACGAACGGCCGGTGGTCACCGAAAGCGAGCCGGTCTCGATGAGCCGCGAGACCACCTTCGAGCGCGACCTGCACGCCGTGCGCGACAAGGCCCGCCTGTCGGCCTTGTTCACCGACCTGTGCGCCGAATTGGCACGGGATCTCTCGCGCAAGGGCTACCTGAGCCAGACCATCGGGATCAAGCTGCGCTTCGACGACTTCAAGATCGTCACCCGCGACCTGACTCTGCCGGCCCCCACGGCGGATGCCCAGGCCATCCGCCGCGCCGCGGGCGAGTGCCTGAAGCGGGTCGACCTGAGCCGCCGCCTGCGCCTGCTGGGGGTGCGCGGCGGCAAATTGGTGCGGCAGGCCGTCCTCGACGCGCGGCCTCCGTCACCTCCTCGGCGCGCGTCACCAACGCTCGCCGCCGAGCCGGAACCGGCATACAACCTGCCGCTGTTCGAGCCATTGGCTGGCGATGATTCGTGAAATATTGGGGCGGACACCTCCGCGCCCTGCATCCGGCAGGCTGCCCGAGGCGTAGCACCTCCCAAGCCCAGCGAACCCCGCCACCCATGAACCGACCTCCCACCGCCGCCACCTTGATCCCTCTTCTGGCTGCCCTGGCCCTGGCAGGCGCCGCCGCCCGTGCCGAGGAACCGGCGCCGCCCATCACCCACGGCAGCGGCAAGCTGCTGCTGACGGGCGGGGTCAGCACCATCGACGGCGCTGCCGGCGGCGGCCTCACCCCCTGGGCCGTGACTGCCAGCTACGCCACCGAGGGCCAGTTCGGCGGCACGGCGCACGCCTCCAGGGTGAGCACCCAGGACTACGCGATGACCACCTACGGCGCAGCCGTTGGCATCGCCGACCGCTTCGAGCTGTCGATCGCCAGGCAAGATTTCGACACCGGCGCCACCGGCATCGCGCTGGGCCTGCCCGGCCTGCACCTGAAGCAGGACATCATCGCCATCAAGTGGCGCGTGGCAGGCGACGCCGTGGTGGACAGCGACCGCTGGATGCCGCAGTTCGCCATCGGCGCCGAAATCAAGTCCACCGACGCCGCCGGCCTGGCCCCCACGCTGGGGGCGCTGGGCGCCCGGACCCACGGCACGGACATCTACCTCAGTGCCACCAAGCTGTTCCTGGCCCACGGCATCCTGGTCAACGGCACCCTGCGGGCCACCAAGGCCAACCAGAACGGCCTGCTCGGTTTTGGCGGCACGGCCCATGACCGCTATAGCCTGCAGCCCGAGGTCTCGTTGGCCTGGCTGTTGCGCAAGGATCTGGCCGTCGGCGTGGAGTACCGCGCCAAGCCGGACAACCTCAACCCCTCCATCCTCGGCGCCGGTCTGAAGGAGGACGACTGGTCCGACCTGTTCGTCGCCTGGGCGCCCAACAAGCGCGTCTCGCTCACGTTGGCCTTTGTCGATCTCGGCCGCATCGTGGCAGCCGTCATCGCCAGGCGCCAGACCGGCGCCTACCTGTCCGCCCAGTTCGCCTTCTGAACTTCTTCGAGGACATCTCCATGTTCACCCGCCCCCTGATCGCCCTGGCCCTCAGTGCCAGCGCCCTCGGTGCCCAGGCCGCGCCAACGCCTGGCGACGACACCCTGTACAGCCAACTCGGCGCACAACCCGGCCTGGTGCGCCTGATGGACGACTTCATGCAGCGGCTCCTGGCCGACGAGCGCATGCGCCCCTTTTTCAAGGACGTGGACCACGCCCACGTGAAGGCCCAACTCGTCACCCAGTTCTGCCAGGTCGCCGGCGGCCCTTGCAAGCACGACGGCCCGGACATGAAGAAGGCCCACGACGGCTTTGACATCGACCGCAGCGCATTCAACGCGCTGGTCGAGGTGCTGCAGCAGGCCATGGACGCCCAGGGCATCGCCTTTGGCGCGCAGAATCGCCTGCTGGCCCAACTCGCCCCGATGCACCGCGAGATCATCAACGTCAAGTGACCACTCCATGCACCTCCGCTCGCAACTCAGAACCCACCTCGCGTTCGCCATCGCCTGCTTCGCCACCCTGGCCCAGGCTGGCGCGCTGCAAGTCACCGTGACCGACCGTGACGGCAAGCCGGCCGCCGACGTGGTGGTGCTGGTCAACGCCACCAACGCCGCTGCTGCGCGCCCGGCCGCCGCGCCGGTGGTGATCGCCCAGGAGAGCCTGCGCTTCGCGCCGTTCATGACCGTGGTGCCGGTGGGCAGCACGCTGCGCTTCGTCAACCGCGACAACTACGACCACCATGTGCGCTCCACGCCCAGCGGCCCCTTGGGCAGCATGCCGGCCGCGCAATACTTCGAGTTGCGGCTGGATGCGGCGCAGAACGCACCGGCCCAGCGCGGCTATGGCGACGACTACGCCACCCCTGCTGCCAGCAAGAAGAGCGGCACCAGCGTTGCCGACGTGAAGGTGACCCAACCTGGCCCGATCGGCCTGGGCTGCCACCTGCACTCCTCGATGCGCGGCCAGGTCTACGTGAGCGCCACGCCCTGGTTCGGCAAGACCGATGCCAATGGCGTGCTCAAGCTCGACGGCCTGCCCGACGGCCATGCCGACATCACCATCTGGCACCCGGATCAGTTGCAGGAGCAGGCCGCGCTGAAGGCCCAGATCGGCAGCCAGCCTGCCGAGGCGAGCGGCAGCCTCAACTTCACCCCGCGTCGCCGCCGGGCCTGACCGTCTCAGCGGTTCAGACCGCTGCGCCGTCAATGCCGGTTCAGCGTGGTGTCACGACCGTGAACGACACCAAGGCGCAAGGCAGGTCCATGGCGGCATGCCGCTCACGTGGCATCGGGGGTGCCGAAGTGGCCGCGTCGAACACATCCATCAGCCGCACGCGAGGCATGACCCGGTAGGTCCCCGGTTGGCCCAGTTGGAACGGCAGCGCCAGATCGACCAACGCCGTGGTGGACGCACCGGCCTCGAGCCGCAGGTAGTCTTCAGCGCCAGGTTCGGCGCGCTTCATGACCGGGCCCGCATATCGCAAGGCGCGGCCATCCACTTCGACAGCCACGAAAGGGGCGAACCACTGCCCTTCCCAGGGCGTGTTCCATCGCAGCACCTGCAGCGCCTTCGGGCCGATGTTGGCCAGCGTGAAACGCAGCCAAACCGGTTGACCCGACGCCACCTGCGAAGGCGCCTCGACGGCGCAACGCAACGGGGCGGCGGCAGACAAACCAGTGGAAAACGAGGCGGCCATCACGCAAGCCCATCGTGCCGTGGCACGCCTCGTCGCCATCACGGCAGGTTGGGCGTGTTCTCGGCGAAGTACTCGTGGCTGTCGGCGTTGTCGACGGCCAGCTTCGGGTTGCTCTTGGCCAGGTTGCGGGCAGCCGTCTGGCCGTAGGCGTGGTCGTCCGTACCAGCGACCACGGTGAAGTGCGACATCTCGTGGATCAGCGTGCCGGCCTTCGAATCGGTGCCGGTCATCGGAGCCGACCAGAAGGCATTGCACAGGTAGATCTTGTAGGGCTGCCCCGGGAAGACATAGGCATATGCGCTGCTGGTGCACGAGCAGTCCAAGGTCAGCGGCTTGGTCTTGAAGGCGTCGTCGATCTTGTTGAAGTGGTCTTGAACCTTGTTCCAGCGTGTCTGCTTGAACTTGCCGAACCACTCCACGTAGCGCCGAGTTCCTGACGCTGTGCCGTCCAGGTAGGCCTTGGATTCCGTGGAATAAGTGGTGGCGGCGCCGACGGCGGTGGTCAGCGCGGTCTGCTCGCTGGCCGTGCAGGCACCGGTGAAAGTGATGCTCGCCTCGGTGCCCTGGCCCGCGGCGTCGATGCCGGCCGTGTCGACCTGCGCGCTTCGGCCCGACAGCCACAACGTCAGTGGCGCAGATGCCGCATAGGTCGCTTCCCTGAAGCCGCGGCCTTCGCGGCCGGCGAACTCCACCGCGTAGCGGCCGTTGCCGAGTTCGTAGTCACGGCTGAGTTCCACGCTGTACTTCAGCGTGGCGCCGGCCTCGATCCACGCGTAGTCGGCAGGGCTCGGCGCCGCGCGCTTGACCACGGGGCCCACATAGCGGGCCGTGCTGCCGTCTTCCCGGGTCAGCCTGAACAGCGAGCCGTGCAGTTCATCCGAGGGCAACTGCCACTTCAGCACCTTGACGGCATGCCTCGTGGTGTTGGTGATCGCCACATCGACGCTCACGCCGGCATCACCTTGCACCACGGGGTTGGCCAGGCTCAGCTGAACCGCAAGCTTGTCGAGAGGGCCAGCCGTGGCCGCTGCGCAGGCCAGCAAGAGGGAGGCGGGGAGTGTCCACTTGGCGATTGGAAGCATGGCTTCTCCGAAAATGAGGATCAGGGTAGGTTGGATGAACCGCCGATGCCACCAAGGCACGGCCGGGACAATCTACGGTGAGCGGGGCGCCGGCTGTAGCGGGTTGACCCCCACCTTGACCAATCTTGAGCCTCTCGCTTACCCGCCGTTACGAATTGCGCAAAGCGCGCACTCACGGCAACGAATCCGGGTTTGTCGCTTCCGGGGGGCGCCGCGTTGGCTGCCGCCATATCCACACCGCCACACAACCGCAGCACAAGGCGGGGGCGACTCGCCAGGCCGATGGAATCACCCATGCCGCCCAGGCGCTGCTGACGGCCATCATCACGAAAGCGAACTGTTTGGCCCGCAGCGGTATGGCCCGCGTGGCGCGCCAGTCGCGCACCATGGGCCCCCAACGAGGGTGGTGCAGCACCCAATGCTCCCAGCGCGCACTGCCGCGCGAGAAGCACCAGGCTGCAAGCAGCACGAACGGTGTGGTGGGCAGCAAGGGCAGGAAGATGCCCAACACGCCCAGGGCCAAGGCCACTGTTCCCGCCAGCAACCACAGCGGCCGCAACCAGCGGGTGCGGGAGGTGATGGTTGGGCTGATCGGTGGGCTGTCCGGCGGTGCCATGGCCGCCATTGTGGGGTGCTGCCGCTTGACCCATCTCAAGCTGGGGCTGCGCACCCGGCCAGCCCGCGGCGGCGCTGCCGCACAATCACGCTGAACCACTCCAAGCCAACGAGCCACGCACCATGCCCACCCTGACCTGGTCCCCCGAACTGGCCCTGGACCACGCCGCCATGGACAAGACCCACCAGGAGTTCGTCGAGTTGCTGAGCGCGACCGAAGACGCCTTGGCCGTGTCGCACGAACAGGCGCTGGCCTGCTACGAGAACCTGATCGAGCACACGGTGGGGCACTTCGGCCAGGAGGACCGCTGGATGGCGGCCACCGGGTTCGCGCCGGAGAACTGCCACAGCGTCCAGCATGCCCAGGTGCTGGAGCTGATGCACGAGGTCACCCGGCTGGCAAAGACCGATGGAGACTTCGGACCGCTTGAACGCGTTCTGCCCGAGCTGGGCCGTTGGTTCGCCATGCATGCGCAGTCGATGGATGCCTCCCTCGCGTCGCACCTCGACCAACTCGGGTTCGACCCAGCCACTGGTTCGCTCGCCAGCGCCCCGGCTGCAGCGCCCATCACCGGCTGCGGCGGCAGCAGTTGCTCGCCGGTGGCGGCCCCGCCGGCAGAGCCCGCGACGGCCTGAGTCGGCCTGAGATGGCCACAGCCGCGGTGCGCCTGCCCTCGCTGGACGGCTTGCGTGCCTTCGAGGCTGCGGCACGGCTGGGTACCTTCGAGAAGGCCGCCGACGAGTTGGCGATCACCGCCAGTGCCGTCGGCAAGCGAATCAGTGCCCTGGAAGAACTGCTGGGCCTGGCCCTGTTCCAGCGCGGTGCCAAGACTCTGGCCTTGTCGGCCGGCGGCAAGGAGTACCTGGCCCAGGTGCGTGGCGCATTGGATCTGCTGTCGGCCGTGCCGCTGCACCAGCGCCCGGCGCAACGTCGCGTGCGCCTGCGGGTGAGCGCGCCACCCACCTTCGCCCGCCAGATCCTGGTGCCCGCCCTGCCTTCGTTCAGCGCCCTCCACCCGGACATCGAACTGGAGGTGGTGCTGTCGGTTCCCTATCTCGACCTGGCCGCCGCGGCCGCCGAGGTCGACATCCGGCACGGCCCGGTGGATGCCATGCTGCCCGGCGCGGTCCTGCTTCACGACCACCTGTTGCCGCTCGCCAGCCCTGCGTTGCTCGCCGGTGAAACATCCCCACCCCGTGAGCCGGCTGACCTGGCCCACTTGCCGCTGTTGCGCACCCCGGTCGAGCCCTGGCTGCCATGGCTGCGTGCGCAGGGCCTGGATTGGCCCGAGCCCGACCAGGGCCCGCGCCTGGTGGACCTGGGGCTGACGCTGGAGGCCGCGCGTTGCGGCCAGGGCGTGGCGCTGGCCAGGCCGTCGCTGGCACGCCAGGCGCTGCGTGCAGGCGAACTGGTACCGGCCCTGGGCCCGGGCCAGACCCCGATGATCGCCGCCCCCAGCGCCTACCACCTGCTCCAGGTGGCCGACGAGCCCGCCGCAGCCGCGTTCGCGGCCTGGCTGCGTGAGGCTTGTGCCCAGGCCGCGTCGGAAGGGCTGGCGCTGGTGTCCGGTTCGACCTGAAATTCTTTCCGGCCAGGGCCTCGATGGCCCAGATAGGATCCGCTTCGACTCAGCCGAGCGCCGGGCCGCTCCCAAGCCGGCTGAGCACCCGCTCGGCGGGTGGTGCCGGTACACCGGCACCGGGTGCACCAATCAAGGAGACATCGAATGAGCGTGATCACCACCATCGAGGACCTGCGCGTGCTGGCCAAGAAGCGCGTGCCCCGCATGTTCTACGACTACGCCGACTCGGGCTCGTGGACCGAGAGCACCTACCGCGCCAACGAGGCAGATTTCCAGAAGATCAAGCTGCGCCAGCGCGTGGCGGTGAACATGGAGAACCGCAGCACAGCCACCACGATGGTCGGCCAGGCGGCGAAGATGCCGGTGGCCATCGCCCCCACCGGGCTGACCGGCATGCAGCATGCGGACGGCGAGATCCTGGCCGCCCGTGCGGCCGAGAAGTTCGGCGTGCCTTTCACGCTGTCGACCATGAGCATCTGCTCGATCGAGGACATCGCCGCGCACACCAAAGCCCCG
>CAYJEC010000063.1:0-11296 GCA_964369025.1 uncultured Ideonella sp.
GTACGCCCAACCGATATCGAACTCGTAGGGCTTGACCGACAGCTTGGCGGACGTTGGGTAGGTGTGGTGGTTGTTGTGCAACTCCTCCCCCCCGATGATGATGCCCCAGGGCGACACGTTGGTGGACGCATCCACTGCCTCGAAATTGCGATAACCCCAGTAATGCCCGATGCCGTTGATGATGCCGGCGGCGGTGATCGGGATCCAGATCATCTGCACCGCCCAGACCGTGACACCTGCAGCCCCAAACAGTGCCACGTTGATGATCAGCATCAGGCTGACGCCCAGGGCGCTGTGGCGGGTGTAGACGTTGCGTTCAATCCAGTCGTTCGGGGTGTTGTGGCCGTACTTGTCCAGGGTCTCCTGCACCTTGGCTTCGGCCCGGTACAACTCGCTGCCTGTCAGCAGCACCGTTTTGATGCCCTTGGCCACCGGGCTGTGCGGATCCTCGTCGGTCTCGCACTTGGCGTGGTGCTTTCGGTGGATGGCCACCCACTCCTTGGTGACCATGCCGGTGGTCATCCACAGCCAGAAGCGGAAGAAATGCGACGGGATCGCGTGCAGCTCCAACGCTCGGTGCGCCTGGGCACGATGCAGGAAGATCGTGACTGATGCAATCGTGATGTGGGTGAATACCAGCGTGATTGCAAGCAACTGCCACCAGCTCGCATGCACCACGCCATGCGCCGCCCAATCGATGAATGCGCTGAAGACGGAGGCGAAGTCAATCATGTCTGAACCCTGGTGCCCGCGGACTCCGGGCGGATGCCCGATTGTAAGTGACCGCTACCCGGCCCACTGCCCGGGATTTACATGACCAACCGCCCACTGACCTGAAGATCGGGGCGATACGCTGGCCGTCAAGCCCGGCGCTGCCAGGCTGCGGCGAAAAACCCGTCGGTCGCGTGCCGATGAGGCCACAAGCGCAGGAACCCGCCAACCTCCAGTTCTTCGGCGCGCTCGATCTGCGCGGCAGCCAGCGTCGCGGCGATCGGCAGAGGCTCGAAATCCGCGGCATGCGCAGCCGTGAACGCGTTGGCGATGTCCTCGTTTTCGCGCCGCAGCAGGCTGCAGGTGGCGTAGACCAGCCTCCCGCCGGGCTTGAGCAGCCGCGAGGCACCCTCCAGGATGGCGGCCTGCTTGACCACCAGTTCATCCAGCGCCTTGGGCGATTGGCGCCACTTCAGGTCCGGATTGCGGCGCAGCGTACCCAATCCCGAGCAGGGGGCGTCGACCAGCACTCGGTCGATCTTGCCGGCCAACCGCTTGATCCGCTCGTCGCGCTCGTGGGTGATCTGGGCCGGGTAGACATTCGACAGCCCGCTTCGGGCCAAGCGCGGCTTCATGCCCTCGAGCCTGAAACCGGAGACGTCGAAGGCATAGAGCCTGCCGGTGTTGCGCATCATCGCGCCCAGGGCCAGTGTCTTGCCGCCGGCCCCGGCACAGAAATCCACCACCATCTCGCCGCGCTTCGGCGCCACCAGGGCCGCCAGCAGCTGGCTGCCCTCGTCCTGCACCTCGACATCGCCGCGGATGAACAGCTCGAGCTTCTGCAAGGCTGGCTTGCCCTCGATGCGCAACCCCCAGGGAGAGTAAGGCGTGGCGACGGCTTCGATGCCGGCCTCCGCCAGCGCCATCCGCACGTCCTCGCGCTTGGCCTTCAAGGCGTTGACTCGCAGATCCAGCGAAGCAGGCCGCTCCAGAGCATTCACCAGCGGCCAGAACTCCTCACCCAGTTCGCCCTTGAGCGCGCCAGCCAGCCAGTCGGGCAGGTTGTGTCGCAGTTTCTCCGACAGCGTGGAGCGGTCGATGGCCTTGACCTCGGCCAGCCACTTCTGCTCGTGCGGGCCGAGAGCGCCCCGCAGGAAGGTGTCGCTGCCCTGCCAGGCCAGTGCGGCCAGCCGGCGCTCCACCGCCCCGCTGCCACCCTGCACCATGTGGGTCAGCGACAGGCGCTGCCGCAGCACCGCGTAGGCGGTCTCGGCCAGGGCGTGGCGCTCGCGGGGACCCAGGCCCCGGTGATGGCGGAAAAAGGTTGACACCACCGAGTCGGCGGGCAGGTCGAGCTTCAGGACCTGGCGAATCAACTCGGTGGCCAGGTCCAGCAGGGCATTAGGATGCATTCATGGATTATCCCCGCGCCTTGACCCGATGCATTCGGTGCTGACTCACCTGCGCGTGCGGCCGCGCATGTCGCTGGCCGTGGTCACCGGCATCGCGGCCGGCGTGGTAGTGCCATCAACCAAGTTGATCACCTCCATGCTCATCGGCTGGAATGTCGGGGTCTGGATCTACCTGGCCCTGATGGCCTGGATGATGCTGCGCGCCGACCATGGGCACCTGCGGCGTACCGCCGTGGCCCACACCCAGGGCGCGACGGTCGTGCTGGGCCTGGTGGTGGGCGCCTCGCTGGCCAGCCTGGCTGCGATCGTCGTCGAGTTGGCCGGAGTGCGCCACGGCCTGGGCCAGCCGCTGGCGCTGGCCCACCTCGTGCTGGCAGTGGTCACCGTGGTGGGCGCCTGGCTGCTGCTGCCTGTCGTCTTCACCCTCAGCTATGCCAGCCACTACCACCGACACACGCCGCCAGCCGGCCTGAGATTCCCGGACGACGACCCCGCCTTCCAGCCGCACTACAGCGATTTCCTCTACTTCGCGTTCACGCTGGCGGTGGCGGCGCAGACCGCTGACGTGACCATCACCTCGCGGCCGATGCGCCGGCTGGCCCTGCTGCAGGCGCTGTTGTCCTTCGCCTTCAACGCGGCCATCCTGGCGCTGGCCATCAACATCGCCGCCAGCCTGCTGCCTTCAGGCTAGGAACAGCTGCGACGCGCCGTCGAGCTGTGTGACCACACCGGCTTCGGTGCGCAACCGGCCCTCGACAAACCAGCGCACTGCCAACGGATAGATCCGGTGTTCCTGAACGAGCACGCGGTCTGACAGGCTCTGCTCGTCGTCGCCCGGCAGCACCGGCACCACCGCCTGCGCGACGATCGGCCCATGATCGAGTTCCGGCGTGACGAAATGGACCGTGGCGCCTGCCAATTTACAGCCGGCCTCGATCGCGCGGCGGTGGGTTTGCAGGCCGGCGAAGGCCGGCAGCAGCGATGGATGGATGTTCAGCAGGCGGCCCTCAAGGCGGCGAACGAAATCGTTGCCCAGGATGCGCATGAAGCCAGCCAGCACCACCAGGTCCGGGGCCCACAGGTCGATCACCCGGGCCAGTTCAGCGTCGAAGGCCTCGCGACTGGCATGGTCACGGTGATCCAGGGCAGCGGTGGCGATGCCACGCTCGGCGGCCCAGGCCAGGCCGGCCGCGCCCGGCCGGTTGCTGGCCACGCCCACCACCCTCGCGTTCCAGCCCTCTTCGGCGCTGCGCTCGACGATGGCCTGCATGTTGCTGCCGCGGCCGGACAGCAGGATGACGATTCGCTTCATGAGGCGCCGGAGTGTAAGCCGGCAGGGCTCTGCGAGAATTCGCCGCTCTGCTGCTCAACGGTCCGCCCGCCATGCGCCCCCGCGTCCTCTCCGGCATGCGCCCCACCGGCGCCCTGCACCTCGGCCACTACCATGGCGCCCTGAAGAACTGGGTCCGGTTGCAGCAGGACCACGACTGTTTCTTTTTCGTGGCCGACTGGCATGCGCTGACCACGCACTACCGTGAGCGCGAGGTCATCGAGCGCAACGTCTACGACATGGTGGTCGACTGGCTGGCCGCGGGCGTCGACCCCGACCGCGCCACCCTCTTCATTCAGAGCCGGCTGCCCGAGCATGCCGAGTTGTTCACGCTGCTGGCGATGGGCACGCCGCTGTCATGGCTGGAGCGCGTGCCGAGCTACAAGCACCTGATCGCCACCCAACCCGACCGCGATCTGGCCACCTATGGCTTTCTCGGCTACCCACTGCTTCAGGCGGCCGACATCCTGATCTACAAGGCGCAGTTCGTGCCGGTGGGCGAAGACCAGGCGGCGCACGTCGAGATCACCCGTGAAGTGGCGCGGCGTTTCAACCACCTGTATGGCAGGTTGCACGGCAGTGACAGCCCGGTGCTGCCCGAGCCCGCCACGCTGCACACCGAGACTGCGCGCTTCCCTGGCCTGGACGGCGAGAAGATGAGCAAGAGCACCGGGAACACGATCGACATGCGAGAGGCGCCAGAGCAGGTCACCCAGAAGATCCGCCGCATGCCAACCGACCCTCAGCGGGTCCGCCGGGACGACGCCGGCGATCCTTCGCGCTGCCCGGTGTGGCCGCTGCACCAAGTCTATTCCGACGATTCCACCCGAACCTGGGCGCGCCAGGGTTGCACCAGCGCCGGCATCGGTTGCCTGGACTGCAAGCAACCGTTGATCGAAGCCATCCTGCGCGAGCAGGCCCCGTGGCGCGAGCGCGCCGAGCGATACCTGGCCAACCCGAAGCAGGTGCACTGGATCGTCGAGATTGGCACCGAGCGCGCCCGTACCGTGGCCAAGCAAACCATGAAGGACGTGCGCGAAGCCATGGGGCTGAACTATTGACGCCCTCTGCGATGACTGCCCCCCTGCTGATGCTCGGTGCCTCGCTGCTGTTCGCGACGATGGGCGTGTGCGTCAAGCTGGCCAGCGCGCACTATGGCGCAGGCGAGATCGTGCTGTACCGCAGCCTGGTGGGCGCGGTCTTCATCGCCGGCCTGTCGCACTGGCGTGGTGGCAGCCTGCGCACCACGATCCCGGCCATGCACTTCTGGCGCAGCCTCACCGGCGTCATCTCGCTGGCACTGTGGTTTTATGCGATCGGCAAGCTGCCGCTCGCCACGGCCGTCACGCTGAACTACATGTCGTCGGTGTGGATGGCACTGTTCCTGATCGGCGGCGCCGTCATGCTCGGGTCGGCACGGGTGGATCCTCGGCTGGTGGCCACTGTTCTGGCCGGCTTTGCCGGCGTGGCGCTGGTGCTGCAGCCGACGCTGGAGCGTGACCAGTTCCAGGGTGCGCTGGCCGGCCTCACCTCGGGCCTGACCTCCGCGATGGCTTATCTGCAGGTCACCGCACTGGGCCGTGCCGGCGAGCCCGAGTACCGCGTGGTCTTCTACTTCTCGGTCGGAGGTGTGCTCATGGGCAGCCTGCTGACGCTGATGAGCGGGGCGCATGCCCACACGCTGCAAGGCGCCGCGCTGCTGCTGGCCATCGGCGTGCTGGCCACCACGGCGCAGATGATGATGACCCGGGCCTATGCCATCGGCCGCGCATTGACCAACGCCAGCCTGCAGTACATGGGCATCGCGTTCGCATTCGTCTTCGGCGTGCTGGTGTTCGACGACCCCGTCACCGGGCTGGCGCTGGCCGGCATGGTGCTGATCGTCGGTGCGGGGCTGGTGGCCACGCGGCTGCGTCAACGCGCCGCCCCTGCCGACACCGACCATGCTGGCGAGACCTGATTCCCTGGAGGCTTCAATGACCCTGCCCACGCCCCTGATCCAAGCGAACGCCCTGCTCGCGCTGCGAGGCACGGCCGGCTGGCCCGTGGTCCTGGACTGCGGCTTCGACCTGTTCGACACCGGTGCCGGCCACGCGGCCTATCTGCAGGCCCACCTGCCCGATGCGCACCACGCCCACCTGGACCACGACCTCTCGGGGCCCAAAACCGAACGTGGCTCGATCGACGGGGGCCGCCACCCCTTGCCGGCCCGTGAGGCATTTGCAGCCACCCTGGCGGGGTGGGGCATCGGGCCCGACACCCCGGTGGTGGCCTATGACGCACAGGGGGGCCCCTATGCCGCCCGTGCGTGGTGGCTGCTGCGCTGGATGGGCCATACGGCGGTGGCGGTGCTGGACGGCGGCCTGCAGGCCTGGCTCGCAGCCGGCGGGCCGGTCGAATCGGGCCCGGCGCAGAAACCAACGTCGCAAGCCGCCTACCCTCTGCGTGCGCCAGGCATGCCCACGGTGCACGCCGCCGGCCTCTGGCAGGGCCTGGGCAGGCTGGCTGTCGTGGATGCCCGGGCCGGCGAGCGCTTTCGCGGAGAGGTCGAGCCGCTGGACGCCCGCGCAGGCCATATCCCCGGAGCTCGCCACCGGTTCTTCAAGGACAACCTGGCGGCAGATGGCCGCTTCCTCGACGCCGCCGCCCTGCGCGAGGCCTTCGAGGGCTTTGGCCAGGCGCCAGAAGAGGTCGTCCACCAGTGCGGATCGGGCGTCACTGCCTGCCACAACTTGTTGGCGATGGAAGCGGCGGGGCTGCCCGGCAGTGTGCTGTACCCCGGTTCCTGGAGCGAATGGTCGAGCGACCCCACCCGGCCGGTGGCGATCGGCTGAACCGCCGGCGCACTTGACGATCATCAAGACAGCGGCCGCGAAACGCGCAACACTTCTCTCATGGGCCGGCATCCCCGGCAAGCTCTGAGAGGAGTGCAGCATGTACCGCAACATCCTGGTCCCGACCGACGGCTCCGACATCACCCAGAAAGCGGTGCAGACCGCCATCACGCTGGCCAAGACGCTGGGCGCCAGGCTCTCCACCATCTCGGTGAAGGAGCCGTTTCCCTACAGCGCCATCTCGGAGATGCAGCCGGTGCCGCCGCAGGAGTTCTACGACGCGCAAGAGCGCATCGCCGCGTCGCGCGTGAAGGTGGTGGTGGACGCGGCGAGCGCAGCGGGCATGGATTGCAGCGCCAGCACCGTCGAGGCCCTTCACCCATGGGAAGCCATCACCGACTACGCCAAGGCCCAGGGCTGCGACCTGGTGGTCATGGCATCACATGGCCGGCGTGGCGTCAGCGCCCTGCTGCTGGGCAGCGAGACCCAAAAAGTGCTGACGCACAGCACCGTGCCCATCCTGGTCGTGAAGTGAGTTGAGGTGAGCGCCGGCGTCAATGTGCCTGCATCAGGCGTGTTGCAGCCACCACCAGCACCAGCCCGGCGCCGATCCACGCCACCTGCGACACGATGTCGCGCCACGGCAGGTGGCGTTGCATCTGCGGGATCAGGTCGGCCACCGCCACGTAGATGAAACTGCTGGAGGCGACCACCAGCAGGTACGGGAACATGCCCTGCCAGGATCCGACCACAAAATAGCCCAGCACACCGCCCACCACCGCCGTCAGGCCTGAAGCGGCGTTGTAGAGCAAGGCCTTGCGGCGGCTGAAACCCGCGTTGATGAGCACGATCGTGTCGCCCACCTCCTGGGGGATCTCGTGCAGGATGATGGCCAGTGCTGTGGTCACACCCAGTTCAGGGCTGGCCAGGAAGGCCGCGGCAATGATGATGCCGTCGCAGAAGTTGTGGATGCTGTCGCCCACCAACACCGAGATGCCACCCCGGCCGGCCTGTTCGGCGTCGAAGTCGTGGTGGTGATCGTGACCGTCACCCTCGTGGTGGTGCGCATGCCGGTAAAGCTCGGCCTTCTCCAGGAGGAAGAAGAACAGCAGGCCGGCCAGCAAGGTGGCAAACAGCGAGTGCGTGTCGGCCCCGCTCTCGAACGCCTCCGGCAGCACATGCAGCAAGGCCGTCGACAGCAGCACGCCAGTGGACAGGCTGACCAAGTGCTTGACCAGGCGGCCCAGCACCGCGAAGGTCAGCGACGCGGCGATCACCACCGACAGCACGCCGCCCAGCAAGGTGGCTGCAACGATGTACATCAGGGTCATTCAGGGCCTTCTCTGAAACGAAAACCGCGCCCGATCGGGGCGCGGCGGTGTGGGCGAAACGGGCGGACTCAGGCCACGCCGTTCGCCTTGAACCATGCCAGGCATCGCCTCCAGCCGTCGTCGGCGGGTTCCTTGCGGTAACTCGGGCGGTAGTCGGCATGGAAGGCGTGCGGTGCGTCGGGGTAGACGACGAACTCGCTCTTCTTCGCGGCCGCACCGCCACTCGCCAATGCAACTTTCATCTTATCAACCGTGTCAAGCGGGATGCCGGGGTCCTGCCCGCCATACAGGCCCAGCACCGGCCCGTTCAGGCCGGAAGCGAGATCCAGCGGATGTTTCGGCGTCAACGCGGAGGCCGTCCCGACCAATCGGCCGTACCAGGCCACGCCCGCCTTCAATGCCGGGTTGTGCGCCGAATACAGCCAGGTGATCCGGCCGCCCCAGCAGAAACCGGTGATGCCCAGTTTGCCGGCGTCCATCCCCTGCGCCTTGGCCCAGGCGACGGTGGCGTCCAGATCGCCCATCACCTGGGCGTCGGGCACCTTGGAAACCACCTCGCTCATCAGCTTGGCAATTTCGCCATAGCTGCCGGCGTCACCCTGCCTGTCGAACAGTTCGGGGGCAATGGCGCAATAGCCCTGCCTGGCGAAGCGCCGGGCCACGTCGGCAATGTGCTCGTGCACGCCGAAGATCTCGCTGATCAGCAGCACCACCGGCAGGCCGGTCTTGCCCTCGGGCGCCGCCCGGTAGGCCGGCATCTTGAATTCGCCGACCGGGATGATCACCTCGCCGGCCACCAGACCCGCAGAATCGGTCTTGACCACTGTTTGCGCGCAGACGGGCATCACCGCCGCGGCAAAGCCTGACCCCACCGATGTGCGAACGAAATCGCGCCGCGAGAACTCCCGCGCGGGGGGCACCAGCGCGTTCACGTCGCCCAGAAAACTCGTTTCATCCATGCCAGGGTCTCCGTCTTCGGATGTTGCAGATCCTCGGATTCTGGGAGAGGTTCCTATGACCCTACTCGAAGCACGCGTGCGATCGAGGGCACACCCTGCGCGTCCAGCACGAACACCATGTAGAAACCCGGCGGGGCCGTGTTCGCCGTGGCCGGCAGCTTCACGTTCAGCTTCTTGCCGATCTGCGTGAACGTGAGATCCTGGAACCGCTGGTCGTTGTTGAAGGCATGTGTGACCGCGCCAAAACGCACCAGCGTCACCCGGGACATCGCGGTCTTGGTGGCCATCTGCAGCGCGATCTTCTGGCCCCAGGTGGCTGCCGTGGGCGCGGCGGCGATCACCGGCCGCTTGGCGGGCAGGCCGGAACCGTCCGTCTTGTACAGGTAGGGCGGGTAGAAGATCTCGGCGTTCAGGTTGATCACCGGTCCCGGCGCTCCGCCACCGCCAGTGAGCACCGTGCCATCGGGCATCAGCATCGAGATCGAGTGGTACAGGCGCGGCTTGCTGGCGCTCGCCCAGGCTGTCCAGGCGCCCGTCGTGGGTGACCAAACCTCCGAGCCGTAGATCGCCCCGACCAGGTCGTTGCCGGTGGTCGAACCGCCGTTCGCCCAGACGCGCCCGTCGGGCAACAAGGTGGCATTGCCGAACTGCCGGTCTGCCGACAGGGGCGCGGTTGGGGTGACCGCTGGCGTCGCAACGTTGAAATCCACCAGTGCAGCCACACCGCCCTGGCGCACCGCCAACACCTTGCCCGGCGCGTACATCGCGGCCGGCAGGTTGTAGGCCCCTTGAGGCACCGCGCCAGCCGGTGCGAGTTGGGTGAGCACCCCGGTGCCGGCTGTATCCAGCGACATGATCTTGCCAACTGGCGTCACCATGACCACCGACCCATGGGGCCCCCACCAGGCGCGGGGATAGTTCCAACTCTGGCCGATGGCGCCGTAGGCGTTGTCGCTCGTGGCCGTGGTCAACGTGCGCCAGCCGCTCGCCGCGTTGTACATCTCCGGCGTGCTGGCGTAGGTGTCGTCAGTGGGAGGGTACTGGGCATTGCCCTCATAGGCCCTGTCGATGCGCCCTCCGATCACAGCCTGTTCGCCCGCCGCAGTGGTGACCACGGTGGCGTACCAGCGCTGGTAGGCCATGGACTGCGCCTGCTTCGTCAAGGCGTTGTCCGCCGGGGTGAAGACGTTGACGTCGTTGTTGGCGTAGTTGCGCTGGCCGTTGACGATGCGGTCGCCGCCCACCAGCAGCACGTTGCCACTTCCCGGCAGCAGCACCTGGCCGGCGCAGAAAATGTCGGTTCCCGTGATGTTGGGCAACAACTGCGTGGCGTCGCCCCCCGTTCCCAGTGCCGGGTCCCAGACGCTGTAGTGCAGTTGGGCGCCCTGGTAGCCGTCGGGCTTGCTGCCATAGCTGAGCACGCGGCCATCGGGCAGCAGCACGGTGTGCAGCGGGATGAGCGGCCAGTTGAATGCCGGGCCGAACTGCCCGTTCAGGTGAACGTCTGCCGGGCCTGGCGGGATCGCAGCCACGCCTTCGGCGGCCAGCGCGGATCGCCGTTCGTCCGGCAGCAGCGCAATGCCCGGCCCCGCGCCTCGGTCGATGGGTGCATCCAGACCGGCGGTCCGTTCTTCCTCGGTCAACGACGAGGCATCAGGCGCGAGTGCGCCACCGCAGCCGACCAAGGCTGCGGCAGCCACCACCTTCAAAGCGAAGTGGCGGCCTCGCGCCTGCCACGAAATGGCCGCACGAGGATCAATTTTGGTCATGCGAATCACGTGAAATGCCTCTGAGAACCAATACCTGCGGGGGGATTCTGCCCGGGCTGTCACGACAACGCCTGCACAATTCGTTGTCATGCATCACACATTGCCCTCACCCAACGGCCTGCTGGCCGCCATCGACATGGGGTCGAACAGTTTCCGGCTGGAGATCGGCCAGCTGCGCGACGGCCGGTACCGCCGCCAGCTTTACCTGAAGGAGACTGTGCGCCTGGGGGCGGGCCTGGACCCTGAAGGCCAGCTCACCGAAGACGCCATGCTGCGCGGTCTGCAATGCCTGGCGCGCTTCCGTGCCAGCCTCACCGGCCTGGAGCCATCGCAGGTGCGCGCGGTGGCCACCCAGACCTTGCGCGAAGCCCGCAATCGCAACGCCTTCCTGGCCCGCGCGCAGGCCGCCCTGCGGTTGCCGATCGAGGTGATCTCGGGCCGGGAGGAGGCCCGTCTGATCTACGCCGGCGTCTCACATCTGCAGCCCTCTGACAGCAAACGCCTGGTGATCGACATCGGCGGGCGCTCCACAGAGATGATCCTCGGCCGTGGCCGGGTGCCCACACGGGCGGAGTCGTTCCAGGTCGGCAGCGTCAGCCTGTCGATGCGCTACTTCCCGGAGGGCCGCTTCAGCGCCGAGGCCTTCCGCGCCGCACAGGTGGCCGCAGGCGCCGAGCTCGAAGAGGCATTGGCCGAGTTCACGCCCTCGCGCTGGCACGAGGCCCTGGGTTCATCTGGCACCGCCGGTGCCGTCTCCGAGGTGCTGGCCGCCACCGGCCGCACCGATGGCCGAATCACGCCGGACGGGCTGCGCTGGCTGATCGGTGAATGCATCGCCGCCGGCTCGATCGACCGCATCGCGTTGCCGGGCCTGAAGCCTGAACGCCGAGCGGTGTTCGGCGGCGGCTTGGCCATCCTCTACACATTGGCCACGCACTTCCGCATCGCCG
>CAYJEC010000064.1:0-11053 GCA_964369025.1 uncultured Ideonella sp.
ATCAGCGGCCTGCCCGCCGAGGCAGCCGGCACTGATGACGCGATGGTCTTCCACGCAGGGACCGCCCAGCGGGGTGGCGAGATCGTCACCAGCGGGGGCCGGGTGCTGTGCGTCACCGCGCTCGGTGACTCGGCGCGCGCCGCCCAGCAGCGGGCCTACGAGGTGCTGCATGGCATCCGCTTCGACGGCGCCGTCTTCAGATCGGACATCGGCCACCGTGCCATCCGCCGATGAACTGAAGGCCACCGGCGGCCCCCGGCCGGTGGCGGATCGCCTGCCTGCGCCGCGCGGCAGCCGGCTGGCACGCGCGCTGCTTCGGCTCGCCGGCTGGCAGCTGGTTTTCGACGGCGTGCCCGCGCGGCAGGGCATCCTGATCGCCTACCCGCACACCTCGAACTGGGACTTTGTGGTGGGCATGCTGGCCAAGTGGGGCCTGGGCCTGCATGTCGCCTTCTGGGGCAAGGACAGCCTGTTCCGGATCCCCGTGTTCGGCGCCTGGCTGCGCTGGTTGGGCGGCATCCCGGTGGACCGTTTCAACGCCCAGGGCATTGTCAGTGACATGGTGGCGCGCTTTCGGCAGGCGCGCCAGAGCGACGACTTTCTCTGGCTGGCACTGGCCCCCGAAGGCACGCGCCGCTATCAGGACCATTGGCGCAGCGGCTTTTACCAGGTGGCCGTGCAGGCCGAGGTGCCACTTGGCGTTGCCTTTTTCGACTATGGGCGCAAGCGCGTCGGCGTGCAGGGTTACCTCCAACTGAGTGGCTCGCGCGAGACAGACCTGGCGGCCATCTCCAGCGCCTACGATGGCGTGGTGGGCAGGCACCCCGACCTGGCCGCTCCGATCGCCCTGAAAGGACCACGATGAATTTCGATACCCAGGCTGCACGTGCCTATTTCCTCGGCCTTCAGGAGCGCATCGTCGCCGGCCTGGAGGCGCTCGATGGCGGCGCCTTCCTGACCGACTCCTGGACGCGCCCGGCCGGTGAGCGCCTTCAAGGGGACGGCGTCTCGCGCCTGATCGAAGAGGGTGCCCTGTTCGAGCGGGGCGGCTGCAACTTCAGCCATGTGACCGGCGCGGCGATGCCGGCCTCGGCCACCCAGCACAGGCCAGCCTTGGCCGGTGCGCCGTTCGAGGCGATGGGCGTCTCGCTGGTGATTCACCCGCGCAACCCTCACGTGCCCACGGTGCACATGAACGTGCGCCTGTTCGCCGCCACGCCGGCTGGGCAGGAGCCGGTGGTCTGGTTTGGTGGCGGCATGGATCTCACACCCTACTACGGGGTCGAGGAGGATGCGGTTCACTTTCATCGCGCGTGTCGCGATGCGTTGGCGCCGTTCGGCCCGGAGTGGCACCCGCGCTTCAAGCGCTGGTGCGACGAGTACTTCTACCTGAAGCACCGCAACGAGCCCCGTGGCATCGGCGGGGTCTTCTTCGATGACTTCAATGAGCTAGGCTTCGAGCCCAGCTTCGCGCTGACCCGCGCCGTGGGCGACGCGTTCCTGGGCGCCTATGCCCCCATCGTGGAGCGCCGCCGCGACACGCCCTACGGTGAGCGTGAACGCGACTTCCAGGCCTATCGGCGCGGCCGCTATGTCGAGTTCAACCTGGTGTTCGACCGCGGCACGCTGTTCGGTCTGCAGTCGGGCGGGCGCACCGAGGCCATCCTGATGTCGATGCCGCCCATCGTGCGCTGGCGCTACCGGTGGCAGCCGGAAGCCGGCACACCGGAGGCGCGGCTCTACAGCGATTTCCTGCGTTCGCGAGATTGGGCCGACGAAGGTGCCACCGGGTGACGCGACGCGTCGGCGTCTTCGGCGGCAGCTTCGACCCGCCGCACCTGGCACACCGGGCGCTGGCCCGCATCGCGCGTGACACCCTGGCGCTGGACGAGTTGCGCTGGTTGCCGGCCGGCATGCCCTGGCAGAAGGCCGCCCGCGAACTGGCCGGTGCCGCCGACCGCGAGGCCATGGTGGCCTTGCTGATCGCGGGCGAGGCCGGCTTCATGCTCGACCCACGCGAACTGCGGCGCAGCGGCCCCAGCTACACCGTGGACACCCTGCGAGCACTTGCCACCGAACAGCCGGGCTCGGAACTGTTTCTCGTCATCGGCGCTGACCAGTTCAGCAGCCTGGCGACCTGGCACGAGGCCGCCGATCTGCCGCGCCTGGCCACGCTGGCCGTGGCCGCACGCGAGGGCCAGTCGGTGCGGCCACCAGCCCGCTGGCCGGGCCCAGCGCCCGCGTGGCGCGAGCTGCCGTTGCCCCGCCACGACATCTCGGCCACCGAGGTGCGCCGACGTGTGGCTGCCGGCGAGGCCGTTTCCCCGCTGGTGGGCGACGCAGTCGCACGCTATATTGACCAACGACACCTCTACCGGGCAGCCCCCGGCCACTGAATGGACATTCGAAAACTGCAGCGGGCCATCGTCGATGGGCTCGAAGACGTGAAGGCCCAGCACATCGTGGTCTTCAACACCGAGCACCTCTCGGCGCTGTTCGAGCGCGTGATCGTGGCCTCGGGCACGAGCAACCGCCAGACCAAGGCGCTCGCCGCCAGCGTGCGCGATGCGGTCAAATCCAGTGGCCAGGCCGTGCTGCGCACCGAAGGCGAGGACAACGGCGAGTGGATCATCGTGGACTGCGGTGCCGCCGTGGCCCACATCATGCAGCCCGCCATCCGGGACTACTACCGCCTGGAGGAGATCTGGGGCGGCAAGCCGGTGAAGCTGAAGCTCGGCGCCGAGACCACCGCGCTGCCCAAGGCCTCCGAGGAAGAGGCCCCCGCCAAGAAGAAACCGGCCGCCAAGAAAGCCGCGCCTGCCAAACCAGCCGCCACGGCACGTTCGGCCGCCGGCAAGGCCGCACTCGCTGGCAAGGCGGTGCCGAAGCGGCGCGCTGTTGCCGGCGAAACGCCCGCGGCCAAGAAGTCGCCCGCCGCGCGCAAGGTGAGCACCGGCCGGGTGGCCGCAGCCCCGGCCGCCAAGAAGGCTGCACCCGCCAAGAAGGCGGCCCCGGTGAAGAAAGTGGTGGTGACCCAGTCGCCAGCCAAGAAGGCAGCACCGGCTAAGAAGGCGGCACCTGCCAAGAAGGCAGCGCCCGCCCGCAAGACCACCCGCTGACGCCGCCCGATGCGCCTGCTGATCGCGGCCGTCGGTCAGCGCCAGCCGGCCTGGGCCGACACCGCCTTCGAGGATTTCGCCAAGCGCTTCCCGGCCGAGATGCGGCTGGAGCTGAAGGCCGTGAAGGCCGAGCCGCGCAGTGGCGGCAGAACCGCCGCGCAGATGATGTCTGCCGAGGCGCTGCGTCTGGAAGCGGCGTGCCCCAAAGGTGCGCGCCGGGTGGTGCTGGACGAGCGCGGCAGCCGGCTCACCACGGTGCAACTCGCCGAGCGTTTCCAGGTCTGGCGCAACGAGGGCCGCGACGTGGTGTTCCTGATCGGCGGGCCGGATGGCCTGGACCCGGCCCTCAAGGGCGGCGCTGACGAGACCCTGCGCCTCTCCGATCTGACCCTGCCCCATGCTTTCGCTCGGGTGTTGCTGGCCGAGGCGCTGTACCGCGCCTGGTCGCTGGCCATTGGCCACCCCTACCACCGGGAGTGAGCGGCATGCCGGAGCGCTCCGACTTCATCTACCTCGCCTCGCAAAGCCCGCGGCGGAGCCAGTTGCTGGGCCAGATCGGCGTTCGCCACGAGCTGCTGCTGGCCGACGCCAGCGAGGACGCAGAGGCCCTGGAGGCCACCCGTGCTGGGGAGCTGCCGGTGGACTATGTGGAGCGTGTCACGCGGGCCAAACTGGGCGCCGCGCGCCAGCGGCTGGTGCGCCGTGGCCTGCCGCCGGCGCCCATCCTTTGTGCCGACACCACCGTGGCCCTGGGGCGGCGAATCCTCGGCAAGCCGGCGGACGCCGCCGAGGCCAAAGCGACCCTGTGTGCCCTGTCGGGCCGAAGCCACCGCGTGCTGACGGCCGTGGCAGTGCACGACGGCAGGCGAAGCCACTTCGCGCTCAGCACCTCCAGTGTGCGGTTCGCCGATCTGCCTGCCGAGGTGATCGAGGCCTATGTCGCCAGCGGCGAGCCCTTCGGCAAGGCAGGTGCCTATGCCATCCAGAGCGCGCTGGCGGGCTGGATCGCCCGCATCGCCGGCAGCTACTCCGGTATCATGGGTTTGCCCCTCTACGAGACAACCCAGTTGCTGCGTCGCGCTCACCTGCGCTTCTGACCGCGGCGGCCAGGGCGAGGCCCCATGCACGACATACTGATCAACTGGGCTCCGCAGGAGACCCGGGTCGCCCTCATTGAGAACGGTGCCGTCCAGGAACTCCACCTGGAGCGCACGCTGGAGCGTGGGCTGGTCGGCAACATCTACCTGGGCAAGGTGGCGCGCGTGCTGCCCGGCATGCAGAGCGCCTTCATCGATATCGGCCTGGAGCGTGCCGCTTTCCTTCACGTGGCGGATCTGCACACGGCCGGGTTCAACCCGCGCGCCAACCCCGACAACACGCCGCCGATTCCGATCGAGAAGCAGGTCTTCGAAGGTCAGACCCTCACCGTCCAGGTGGTCAAGGACCCGATCGGCACCAAGGGTGCGCGCCTGTCCACGCAGGTCAGCATCGCCGGTCGCATGCTGGTCTTCTTGCCGCAGGACAACCACATCGGCATTTCGCAGAAGATCGGCTCGGCCGAGGCGCGGGACCAGTTGCGGGCCCGCATGCAAGTCCTGGTCGGCAAGCCGGACGAGGGCGGTGGCGGCTTCATCTTGCGCACCAACGCCGAGGAAGCCTCCGACACCGAGCTGGCGGACGACATCGCCTACCTGCGCAAGACCTGGTCCCAGATCCGCCAACGTTCGCTGGCGCAGCCCGCCGGCACTTTGCTGCACCAGGACCTGAGCCTGGTCGAGCGCGTGTTGCGCGACCTGGCCACCGAGCAGACGCAGTCGATCCGCATCGACTCGAAGATGCAGTTCGACCAGCTCAAAGCCTTCGGTTCGGTCTACACCCCCACTGCAGTGGCCAAGCTGGAGCACTACAAGGGCGAGCGGCCCATCTTTGACCTGTTCGGCGTCGAGGAGGAGATTGCCCGTGCTCTCGCTCGGCGGGTGGACCTGAAATCCGGCGGCTACCTGATCGTCGACCAGACCGAGGCCCTGACCACGGTGGACGTGAACACCGGCGGCTTTGTCGGCGCGCGCAACTTCGACGACACGATCTTCAAGACCAACCTCGAAGCGGCACAGGCCATCGCGAGGCAACTGCGCCTGCGCAATCTGGGCGGCATCATCATCGTTGACTTCATCGACATGGTGCGCGAGGACCACCAGCAGGCCGTGCTCAGCGAGTTCCGCAAGCAGCTGAGCCGCGACCGCACCAAGACCACGGTGAGCGGTTTCACGCAACTGGGCCTGGTGGAAATGACCCGCAAGCGGACCCGCGAGTCGCTGGCCCACATGCTCTGCGAACCCTGCCCCACCTGCGGCGGCCGCGGCCAGGTGAAAACCGCGCGCAGTGTCTGCTACGACGTGCTGCGCGAAATCCTTCGCGAAGCGCGCCAGTTCAACCCGAAGGAGTTCCGGGTCGTCGCCAGCGCGGCGGTGGTGGAGATGCTGCTCGACGAAGAGAGCTCGCACCTGGCGGATCTGTCTGCCTTCATCGGCAAGCCGATCTCGCTGTCGGCCGAGCCGACGATGAACCCCGAGCAGTACGACATCGTGCTGCTCTGATGGCGCGGTCTCTCAGGCCACCTCGCGACCGGCCGCCGCTGTCCAGACGCGATACCAGTCCTCGGCGCTCAAGGTGACACCCAGCGCGGCACGGGCTTCGTCGGATGCCTCCAGGCGGCGCGAGCCAATCACCGGGTGGGGCCGGCACGGCAGGCGCAGCAACCAGGCCAGGGCCAGGGCGGTGAGGCCCACGCCATGTCGCGCCGCCACCTCGCCCATGACGCGCCGCACGCGCTGTGCCGTCTCGTCCTGACGGGTGAAGAGGCTGCCGCCGGCCAGCGGCGACCAGACCATCGGCCGGGCGCGCACACGCTGCGCCTGGTCGAAGGTGCCGTCGTGGATGGCGTCCAGGTGCAGCGGTGAACACTCCACCTGGTTGGTGACCAGCGGGATGCGCGCATGAAGCAGTTCGAACTGCTGCACGTTGAAGTTCGAGACCCCAAAATGCAGCACCTTGCCGTCGCGGCGCAGTTGCTCGAAGGTGGCGGCCAGTTCGTCGGCGTCCATCAGGGCATCGGGCCGGTGGATCAGCAGCAGATCGACGCGGTCGGTGCGCAGTGCGCGCAGGCTGTTTTCCACCGACAGGCGCACATGGGTGGCCGAGGTGTCGTAGTGCTTGGCACCGTGTGCAGGCCGGGCCGGCGTGACGAGCTTGATCCCGCACTTGGTGACCAGTTGCATGCGCTCGCGCAAGCCGGGTGAACGGGCCAGGGCTTCGCCGAACAGGCTCTCGGCCTGGTAGTTGCCGTACAGGTCCGCATGGTCGAAGCTGGTCAGGCCGCGCTCGATGTTGCCTTCGATCCAATGCTGGCGCTGATCGAGGCTGAAGCCCCATTCGGCCAGGCGCCACGCGCCGGCCACCATGGGAGAGAGCGTGAAGCAGTTGCTCATCGTGTTCGGGGCAGGCGCCCCATCAGGTAGAACTCGTCGTTGGGCCGCAGGGCCAGCATGTTGGCCATTCGGTTGGACAAGCCGAAGAAGGCCGTGATGGCGCCAATGTCCCAGGCGTCCTCGTCGCTGAAGCCGTGCGCGCGCAGCGCGGCGTAGTCGGCCTCCTCGATCTCGTCGGCGTGCAGGCAGACCTTCATCGCGAAATCCAGCATGGCCCGCTGGCGCGGCGTGATGTCGGCCTTGCGGTGGTTGGTGGCGACCTGGTCGGCGATCAGGGGCTTCTTCTCGTAGACCCTCAGGATTGCGCCGTGCGCCACGACGCAGTACAGGCAATGGTTGGCGCCCGAGGTGGCCACGATGATCATCTCGCGCTCGCCCTTGGTCAGGCCGCCTCCCTCCTTCAGCAACAGCGCGTCGTGGTAGGCCAGAAAGGCCCGCATCTCCGCCGGCCGGTGGGCCAGGGCCAGGAAGACATGGGGCACGAAGCCGGCTTTCTCCTGCACCTCGAGGATGCGCTGGCGAAGGTCTTCTGGCAGATCGGCCACGGCGGGCACGGGAAAGCGGCTGATGGGGTGTGCGCTGCTCATGGTGCGTCGAGGCATGTTGAAACCGGGATGTTATGCCGGCCTGCCTACAATCCTGGATTCATCGGCTGCCTTGGGAACCAACGGCTTGCAACACGACTCGATCGACACGCATGTGGTCACGTAGAAACTGGATCGGCGCCCTCGGCGCCATGGGGGGCGCCGCCGTCGCGATGCCGGCGCGGGCGGAGTTCCGTGTCGAGATCTCCGGCATCGGTGCCACGCAGCTGCCCATCACCCTGGTCGCCTTCCGTGACGAGGGCCTCGGCGGCGCCAACGCGGTGTCGGCCATCGTGCGGGCAGATCTCGAGCGCAGCGGCGCCTTCCGTTTCGTCGACGCGCCACTGGCGCTGGACGAGACCGGCCAGCCCCCGTTCGCCGACCTGCGCGGGCGTGGCAGCGACGCGCTGGTGGCCGGCTCGGTGAGCCGCCTGGCCGACGGCCGCTTCGACGTGCGCTACAAGCTCTGGGACGTGGTCAAGGGCGCCGACCAGGGCGGCCAGAGCCTGGCGGTGCCAGCCGCCGACCTGCGCCTCGCGGCGCACCGCATCGCCGACGCCATCTATGAGAAGCTCACCGGCGAGAAGGGCGTGTTCGCGACCCGCATCGCCTACGTCACCAAAGGCAATGGTCGTTACACGCTTCGCATCACCGATGCCGACGGCGAGGGCGGCCAGGTGCCCTTGACCAGCCCGGACCCGATCATTTCTCCCGCCTGGTCGCCCGATGGCCGGGAGCTGGCCTACGTGTCCTTCGAAACCCGCAAAGCGGTGATCTGGGTGCAGGACATGGCCAGCGGCACACGCCGCCAGGTGGCCAACTACAAGGGAACCAACAGCGCACCGGCCTGGTCTCCCGATGGCCGCGAGCTGGCGGTGACGCTCTCCCGGGACGGCGGCTCGCAGATCTTCATGATGGGCCGCGATGGCAGCAACGCGCGCCGGGTGAGCCAGGGCTCGGCCATCAACACCGAAGCCACCTTTGCACCCGACGGCAAGACCCTGTACTTCGTCAGCGACCGCGGCGGCAGCCCGCAGATCTACAAGCAGGCCGTGGCGGGGGGCAATGCCGAGCGCGTGACCTTCAGCGGGAGCTACAACATCAGCCCGGACATCAGCCCGGACGGCCGCACCCTGGCCTTCGTGCAGCGCCAGGGCGGCGGCGCGTTCAAGGTGATGACCATGGACCTGGCCAGCGGCACCACCCAGTCGGTGAGCGACACCAGTGATGACGAAAGCCCGAGCTTCTCGCCCAACGGGCGGTTCATCATCTACGCCACGCGCGCTCAAGGCCGGGAGTTGCTGATGACCACCACCCTGGATGGCCGCATCAAGACCAGGCTGCTGACCAGCGGCCTCGATATCCGTGAACCCGTCTGGGGCCCCTTCGGCCGTTGACGGGTACCTGAACGAATCTGAACTACAAGCAAGTGGAGAGAACACCATGACGATGACCCAACCCAAGATGCGCTTCGGCGCGATGTCGGCCGTGGCCGTGCTGTGGCTCGCCGGTTGCGCCTCGGGCGTCAAGCTGGACAACCCCGCGCCGGTCGAGACCCGCACCCCCACCGGGGTGGGGGCGGGCACGGGCAATGCCGGTGCCGGTGCCGGGGCTGGCGAGAGCAGTGTCAAAACGGTGGATCTTGGCGCGGGGGCGGCGCTGCCGGCCGGCGTCGGCCGAGTCGTCTATTTCGACTTCGACAGTTTCGTCGTGAGGGACGAGTTCCGAAGCGTGGTCGAGAGCCATGCCAAATTCCTGGGCGCCAACCGTGCCAAACGCATCCTGGTGGAAGGCCACACCGACGAACGCGGTGGCCGTGAGTACAACCTGGCGCTGGGCCAGAAGCGCGCCGAGGCGGTGCAGAAGTCGCTGCAACTGCTGGGCGTCACCGAGAACCAGGTCGAGGCAGTCAGCTTCGGCGAGGAGCGCCCTGCGGCCACCGGCAGTGACGAAGCCGCCTGGGCCAAGAACCGCCGCGCCGAACTGAAGGACCGTTGACCCCATGACGCACCGTCTCGCCTCGCGCCTTGGCGCCCTTGCGCTGGCCTTGTTCGCCGCCTTGCCGGTGCGCGCCGCGTTGTTCGAGGACGAGGACGCCCGCAAAGCCATCCTCGACCTGCGCGGCAAGGTCAGCCAGGGCGACGAGCAGCGCAACCAGTTGGCCGCCACTGTCAAGCAACTGAGCGAGCAGATCCAGCAGTTGCAGCGCAGCCTGCTGGATCTGAACAACCAGAACGAGCAACTGCGCTCCGATCTGGCCCGCCTGCGCGGGCAGGACGAGCAACTGCTGCGCGATCTGTCCGAAGTGCAGCGCAGGCAGAAGGACATCGCCCAGGGCGTGGACGACCGCATGCGGAAGCTGGAGCCGCAGGCCGTGTCGCTGGATGGCCGGGACTTCACCGCCGACCCCGACGAGAAGCGGGCCCACGACGAGGCCATGGCCGCCTTGCGGGCCGGCGAGTTCGAGCGCGCCGCGGTGCAGATGCAGGCCTTCCTGAAGCGCTATCCAGCGAGTGGCTACGTGCCATCGGTGCGCTACTGGCTGGGCAACGCCCAGTACGGCCAGCGCCAGTACAAGGACGCCATGGCCACCTTCCGTGGCTTTGTCACCGCCTCCCCGGATCACCTGCGCGCGCCCGAGGCCCTGCTGGCCCTGGCCAACTGCCAGGCCGAGTTGAAGGACAACAAGAGCGCCAGGCGCACGCTCGAGGAGTTGCTGAAGGCCTACCCGAAGTCCGAGGCTGCGCAGGCCGGCCGTGAGCGCCTGCTGGCGCTGAAGTAGGCACCATGACCGAGGCCGCCCTGGCCGCAGATGCTGATCTGGAGCGACGCTTCGGCGGCCTGCGCCGCCTGTACGGCGATGCCGGCTATGCGCGGCTGCGCGGCCTGCGCGTGGCCGTGGTCGGCTTGGGTGGCGTGGGCTCCTGGGCCGTGGAGGCGCTGGCTCGCAGTGGTGTCGCCGGCTTGGTGCTGATCGACATGGACCATGTTGCCGAATCCAACATCAACCGCCAGATCCAGGCCCTTGGCGCCACGCTGGGCATGTCCAAGGGCGAGGCCCTGGCGCAGCGGGTGCGCGACATCCATCCGGGTTGCGAGTTGTCGTTGGTCGACGAGTTCGTCGAGCCGGGCAACTGGCCCGGCCTGCTGCCGGGCGCGGTAGATGCCGTGATCGACGCCTGCGACCAGGTGTGTGCCAAGCAGGCCCTGGCCGCCTGGGGCTTGCGGGAGCGCATCCCGCTGGTCTGCTGCGGCGCGGCCGGCGGCAAGCGCCAGGCCCACAAGCTCGACATCGACGACCTGGCTGCCGTGACGCATGACCCATTGCTGGCCTCACTGCGAAACCGCCTGCGGCGCGAGAACGGGGCCGCCCCGGCAGGGCAAGGCCGCATCGGTATCCGCTGCGTGTTCTCGCGCGAGAGCGTGGCCCAGCCGGAGGCCGGGCAATGCGGTGCGAACGATGGCAGCTTGAACTGCCACGGCTATGGCTCCAGCGTCACGGTCACGGCGAGCTTTGGCATGGCGGCGGCGAGCGAGGTGATCGCCCTGTGCTTGCCGAGCGACAGCACTTCACAAGCCCAGAAAGTGCGTGATATGATCTAAGGCTCTACCGGTAAGGGTTGTTAGCTCAGTCGGTAGAGCAGCGGACTTTTAATCCGTTGGTCGCAGGTTCGAATCCTGCACAACCCACCACTCGATTCCATCGAGCGGGTCCTTAGCTCAGTTGGTAGAGCAGCGGACTCTTAATCCGTTGGTCGAAGGTTCGAATCCTTCAGGGCCCACCATCTCAGAAGACGGGGCGCTTGAACAAGCAGGCGCCCCGTTTCGTTTGGCGCGGCCAGGTGGGTGCTTCAGGCGCCGA
>CAYJEC010000065.1:0-6107 GCA_964369025.1 uncultured Ideonella sp.
CCTGCCCCGCCCTGCATCACCGCCTTGCGACCCAGCAGGTCCAGTGCCTGGATGCCATGCGTGCCCTCGTGGATCATGTTCAGGCGGTTGTCACGCCAGTACTGCTCCACCGGAAAGTCGCGCGTGTAGCCGTAGCCGCCCAGCACCTGGATCGCCAGGCTGTTGGCCTCCAGGCACCACTGGCTGGGCCAACTCTTCACGATGGGCGTGAGCATCTCCAGCAGCAGCCCGGCTTCGGCCGCGGCCGCGGGCTCGCCGGTGTGCTGCTCGTCCACGAGGCGGGCGCAGTACAAGGCCAGTGCCAGACCGCCTTCGCAGTAGCTCTTCTGGGCCAGCAGCATGCGTTTGACGTCGGCGTGCTGGATGATCGGGATCTGCGGCTTCGTGGCGTCCTTGCCGCCGGCGGACATGGGGCGGCCCTGAGGGCGCCCGCGGGCGTAGGCCAGGCTGGCCTCGTAGCCGGCCAGGCCCAGGGTCACGGCCCCCAGGCCCACCGCGATACGGGCCTCGTTCATCATGTGGAACATGCAGCGCAGGCCCTCGCCGGGCTGGCCGACCAGATAGCCCACGGCGCCGGATCCGGCGCCGTCCAATCCACCGCCTGTCGAGCCACGCACCGGGAACCTGCCCTCACCGAAGTTCAACAAGGTGTTCGGGATGCCGCGGTAGCCAAGCTTGTGGTTCAGCCCGGCCAGCGCCACATCGTTGCGCTCGCCGGTCAGGCGGCCTTGCGTGTCCACCAGCTTCTTGGGCACGATGAACAGCGAAATGCCCTTGGCGCCCGGCACCAGGCGGCCTTCGGCATCGGGGATCTTGGCGAGCACGAGGTGGACGATGTTATCGGTGAGCTCGTGCTCGCCGTTGCTGATCCACATCTTGTTGCCTCGCAGGCGGTAGCGCGGGCCCAGTGGGTCGGCCTCGAAGCCGCCGCCATCGGGCGTGGCGCGGGTCAGGATGTCGGACAGGCTGGAGCCAGCCTGCGGCTCGGACAGGCACATGGTGCCGAACCAACGGCCTGCGAACTCGTTGCGTGCGAAGACCGCCTTCTGCATCTCGGTGCCGTGCGCCATCAGCAGGTTGGCGTTGCCGCTGGTCAGCATGCCTCCGCCGCCCAGGCCGATGCCGGCCTTGGAGAAGAAGGTGTGCGCGGCCATCTCGACCACGCAAGGCAGCTGCATGCCGCCGATCTCGTAGTCTTGCGCTGCGGCCAGCATGCCGGATTCGACGTAGGCCCGAGCGGCTGCATGGCTGGCCTCGGGCAGGATGACCTTCTCGCCGTCGAAGCGCGGCTCTTCGGTGTCGCACAACCGATTGAAGGGCGCGAACTTCTCGCGGGCGATGCGCTCGCAGGTGTCCATCACCTGGGCGAAGGTCTCGCGCGAATGATCGGCGAAGCGCGGGCGGTCGAGCAGCGATTCGACGTGCAGCCAGTCGTGCAACAGGACATCGAGCGTGGTTCTCAGCATGGGGCTGCCTTCGGTTCGTGGATCACGGTCACCGCCATCGTGGCCGAGGCCTTCATCACCAGAGTGCGCCCCGCACCGGACACCGCATAGACCTCGGCCTCGGTGAAGCTGAGCCGCCGGCCGGCCTTGAGCACGCGGGCCTCGCATTCCAGCCGCTCACCCTTGCCGGGGCGCAGCACGCTGGTCTTCAGCTCGGCCGTCACCACCCAGTGCCCATCTGGTGCCATCGTCTGGGCAGCGGCACCCATCGAGTGGTCAGCCATCGTGGCCATCACGCCGGCATGCACCTGGCCTGTGTGTTGCAGGTGTCGGTGGGCCAGCAGCAAGACCGTGTCAACCCGGCCCTCACTGACCGCAACCGGCTCGACCCCCAGGTCGACCATGAAGGGTGCGGCGGCAAAAAAGCCGCGCAAGGTGTCCAGGTCCACGCTCATGGGTTCAGCCCTGATGTGCTTCGCCAGGTGCGAGACGTGTAGTCACCGCGCCGAGGCCGCGGATGGACACCTGTCGGACCCGTGGCAGACCGCCCATGCCCAGGCACGCCTGCAGTTGTTCAGTCGTCATGGAGCTCCCACCTCAGGATCAGCGGCTGCGCCCGCTGTCCACCCGCACATTGATCCGCCACGACGGGTCGATGCCGGCCGGGCGCGGGAAGCGCGCGAGCGCGTCGCGCACCTGTGCCTCGATCTGTTCTGCGAGCTCCTTCTTGGCCGCTTCGCCTTGCAGGGCACGCAACTGATCTGGCGAGAGTTCTCGCGCATTTGAACGCAAGGTGGAACCCATGCTGCTGTTGTACTTCGCTCTGGTTTCCTTGCCCTCCTGCCCGAGCTGGGCAAAGGTCAGGTCCAGTTTGCCGGTGGCAGGCTGGAATTCGAGCGAAATGCCATCGCCGTCAGCAGACGCCTCCTTCAACAGATACTCAGCGTCGAGGGTAGCCAGCACGCCGATGACATGCACGCAGCCATCGAGCTGTGCCGCCGGCCAACTCCCGAGGATCCTGGCAAAACCTTCTGCGTCGCCTCGTCGATCGGGCGGCACCACGCAGGCCCCCGGCAGCGGCAAGCCGGCCTGAAGAGCCCACCACACCGCAGCGCCCTTGTCCGGGCCCGCAGCGGGCGAGGCATGCAGCGCTGCCAGCCTCGAGCGTGCGCTGGTGGCTCCGCCGTCTGCGGCGCGAAGGTACAACCGGGTTGCACGTTCCAGATTGGGCTTCAGGCACAGGCCCTGCTCGAACATCGAACCGCCCAGCAGGAAGGCCTCGGGGGCGGAGGTGGCCAATGCGGTGTTCAGCTCGCGCACGGCGGCAATGCAGTCCTTGGCCTCCAGCGCTTTCACGACGGCGCGAGTGGCTTCGCCCTCAGCGTGTGCAGACATGGCCAAGGCCCCGCCCGCCACGAGCGAGAGGGCCTGCCGGATACAGCGCCTGATCACAGCACTTCGAAGATGCCGGCCGCGCCCATGCCGCCGCCGATGCACATGGTCACGCACACGCGCTTTGCACCGCGGCGCCTGCCCTCGATCAGCGCATGGCCGGTCAGGCGCTGGCCCGACACGCCGTAGGGGTGTCCCACGGCGATCGCACCGCCGTTCACGTTCAACCGGTCCATCGGGATGCCCAGTGTGTCGGCGCAGTACAGCACCTGCACGGCGAAGGCCTCGTTCAGCTCCCACAGATCGATGTCGTTCACGGTCAGGCCCAGGCGCTTGAGCACCTTGGGCACGGCGAAGACCGGGCCGATGCCCATCTCGTCCGGTTCGCAGCCGGCGACAGCGAAGCCGAGGAAGCGGCCCAGTGGTTGGAGGCCCTTGCGCTCGGCGTAGGCCTCGCTGACCACCGCGCAGGCGCCACCGCCATCGCTGAACTGGCTGGCGTTGCCCGCCGTGACCACGCCGCCGGGCAGGGCCGTGCGGATGTCCTTGATGCTCTCGTAGGTGGTGCCCTCGCGCAGGCCTTCGTCGGCGCTGATGGTGACCTCCCGCGTGCGCAGGCCCAGCACCTTGTCGGCGACCCCTGCGGTGGTGGTGACCGAGATCAGCTCGTCATTGAACTTGCCGGCCGCCTGGGCAGCGCAGGCTCGCTGCTGGCTCTCGGCGCCATAGCGGTCCATGCGCTCCTTGGCGACGCCGTAGCGCTTGGCCACCTGCTCGGCCGTCTGCAGCATGCTCCAGTAGATCTCGGGCTTGTGCTCCTTGAGCCAGCTGTCGGCCAGCATGTGGGTGTTCATTTCCTGCTGCACGCAGGAGATGCTTTCCACACCGCCGGCGACATACACCTCGCCCTCGCCGGCGATGATGCGCTGCGCGGCCAGCGCGATGGTCTGCAGGCCGCTGGAGCAGAAGCGGTTCACCGTGAGGCCGCTGACCGTGATGGGCAAGCCGGCGCGCAAGGCGATCTGGCGCGCGATGTTGGCGCCGGTAGCGCCCTCGGGGTTGGCGCAGCCCATGATCACGTCCTCCACAGCGCCCGGCTCCAGGCCGGCGCGCTCGACGGCGGCCTTGACCGCCAGGCCGCCCAGCGTGGCGCCATGGGTCATGTTGAAGGCGCCCTTCCAGCTCTTGGCCAGCGGTGTGCGTGCGGTGGAAACGATGACGGCTCGGCTCATGGCGGCTCCTGGTCGAAATGGGGGAGAGGGAGTGGAGGTTCAGGCGCCCGGGCCAGCGGCTTGGCTGACCAGGCGGTGGTAGAAGCGGATCAGCTCGGCCAGGTTGGCGGCCGAGATGCGTTCGTTGGTGCCGTGGAAGCGCGGCAGATCTTCAGGTTTGGCACGCACCGGCGAGAACCGGTAGATGTGGTCGCTGACGCCTTCGAAGTGGCGCGAATCGGTGGCGCCGATCATCAGCCCGGGCGCGACCAGCGTGCCAGGGAACACCTCGCGCACGGTGCGGTTGATCAGCTGGTACGAGGCGGACTGGGTGGGCGAGACCTTCGAGGCCTCGCTGCCACCGGGCAGCGCGACGAGTTCGAACCTGGCGTCACCCATCACCGCCTTGGCTTCGTCGTGCACATGGCCCATCACCGCCGAAGCGCTGTCGCCCGGCAGAAGGCGGAAGTTCACGGTGCCCTCGGCCCGGCCGGGCAACACATTGTCCTTGTTGCCAGCGTGCGCCATGGTCAGTGCGGTGGTCGTGCGCAACATCGCGTTGGTGCTGGCCTTGGCCTCGAGCTGCGCCTGCACCACGGGGCCGAACAGCCACAGATTCGACAGCGCAACCCGGCTGAATCCACCCATCTCCGGTGCGATGGTCTCGAACATCTCGCGCGCCACGCCCCGGATGCCACCCGGCAACTGCTTGTCATCGAGCCGCTTCATGGCAGCGCTCATCATCGCAATGGCACTCTGCCCCTTGGGCGGCGGCATGGACGAGTGACCGGGCGTTGCCGAGACCGTCATCACCACCGACAGGTACCCCTTCTCCGCGATGCCCACCAGAGCCGCCGGCTTGTCCAGCCCCGGCATCACGCCCTCGGTGATCAGCAGGCCCTCGTCGATGACGAAGTCGAGCCGCTCGCCGCGCGATTTCAACAGCGCTGCGATCCGCTTGGCGCCGCGCTCACCGGACACCTCTTCGTCGGCGCCGAAGGCCAAGTGGATGGTGCGCTTGGGCGCAAAGCCGCTGGCGGCCAGCAACTCCATGGTCTCCATCTGGGCGATCAGGTTGGCTTTGTCGTCCCACGCACCACGGCCCCAGACGAAGCCGTCCTTCAGCGTGCCCGCGAAGGGCTGCACGGCCCAGTCGCCCTCGGTGCCAGGAGCGATGGGCACGACATCCTGGTGAGCCATCAGCAGGATGGGGGCCAGGGTCGGATCGGAGCCCTTCCACGTGTAGAGCAGGCTCAAACCACCCACCACCTCGCGCTGCATCACCGCATGTGCCTTCGGGTAGTGGGCCTGCAGGAGCGCGTGCAACTGCTGGAACTGGTCGGCGTTCTGCGTTGCATCCTCCAGGCTGGACACCGTGCGGGCGCGGATCGCCTCGGACAGCCGAGCCGCCGCCGCGTTCTCATCCACCGCCAGCGGCGGCGCGGGTGGCACGTCGAGCTGGCGCGAGCCGTGCCGCAGGGTGTTCACGGCGACGGCAAGCACGAGCAGGCCCAGCACAGCCAGCGCGATCCAGAACAGGCGGCGCAGCATCGCTCTGGCTCCCGTCAGCTGAAGCTCTTGCCTTCAGCCACCAACCTGGCCAGCAGCGGCGCTGGTTGCCAGAACTCGGCGTCGTCGTTGGGGTTGGCGGCGAAGCGCTTCATCGCCTGTGCCACGTTGTACAGGCCCAGCGTGTCGGCATAGCACATCGGGCCGCCACGGTGCAGCGGGAAGCCGTACCCGGTGAGGTAGACCATGTCGACATCCGACGCGCGCTGGGCAATGCCCTCCTCCAGCAAGCGTGCGGCCTCGTTGACGAGCGAGAAGACCAGCCGATGCACGATCTCGTCATCGCCGATCTGCCGCGGCGTGATGCCTGCCGAAGCCCGGTGCTTCTCGATCATCTCGTTGACCACTGGCGACGGGATGGCGTCGCGCTTGCCGGCCTGGTAGTCGTACCAGCCCGCGCCTGTCTTCTGGCCGAACCGGCCCATCTCGCAGAGCAGATCAGCCGTCTTCGAGTAACGCAGATTCGGCTTCTCGACGTAGCGGCGCTTGC
>CAYJEC010000065.1:6117-10931 GCA_964369025.1 uncultured Ideonella sp.
GGATGTACCAGCCGACGTCGTTGCCCGCCAAGTCACCCATGCGGAACGGGCCCATCGCAAAGCCGAACTTCTCGACCGCCTTGTCCACCTGGGCCGGTGTGCAGCCTTCCTCCAGCAGGAAGCCGGCCTGCCGGCTGTACTGCTCGATCATGCGGTTGCCGATGAAGCCGTCGCAGACACCCGATACCACGCAGGTCTTGCGGATCTTCTTGCCCAGTTGCATCACCGTGGCCAGCACATCCTTGGCGGTTTTCTCGCCGCGCACCACCTCCAGCAGTTTCATCACGTTGGCAGGGCTGAAGAAGTGCGTGCCGATCACGTCCTGCGGGCGTTTGGTGAAGGCCGCAATCTTGTTCACATCCAGCGTCGACGTATTGCTGGCCAGGATGGCGCCGGGCTTCATCACGCGGTCGAGTTGCTCGAAGACCGCCTTCTTGACCTCCATGTCCTCGAACACGGCCTCGATCACCATGTCGGCATCGCCGATGGCGTCATAGCTCAGCGTGGTGCTCAGCAGCGCCATTCGCTCCTCGTACTTGTCCGCCTTGAGCTTGCCCTTCTTGACCTGCGACTCGTAGTTCTTGCGGATCGTGGCCACGCCGCGGTCCAGCGCCTCCTGCTTCATCTCCAGCATCACCACCGGCGTGCCGGCATTCAGGAAGTTCATCGCGATGCCACCGCCCATGGTGCCCGCGCCGATCACAGCCAGCTTCTTCACCGGGCGCACGGGGGTGTCGTCCGGCACGTCGGGGATCTTGCTGGCGGCACGCTCGGCAAAGAAGGCATGGCGAAGCGCCCGGCACTCCGGCGTGATCATCAGGCTCATGAAGATCTCGCGCTCGTACAACATGCCGTCGTCGAACCTGCGCTTGATCGAGGCCTCGACCGCATCCACGCACTTGGCGGGAGCGGGGAAGTTCCTGGCCATCGCCTTGACGGTGTTGCGCGCAAACTGGAAGTAGCCGTCCGGGTTGGCGTGACGGACCTTCATGTCGCGTACCAGCGGCAGCGGGCGCTTGTCGGCCACCTCGGCAGCAAAGGCCAGCGCGCCGGCCATCAGATCGCCTTCGATCAGCTTGTCGAACAGCTTCTGGCCGGGCAGGCCGGCGAGCACCTCGCTCTTGACCGGGTCACCGCTGACGATCATGTTCAGCGCGGTTTCCACGCCCAGCACGCGCGGCAGGCGCTGCGTGCCCCCGGCACCCGGGATCAAGCCGATCTTTACCTCCGGCAGCGCCACGTTGGCCCCCGGCGAGGCCACCCGATAGTGGCAGCCCAGCGCCAGCTCCAGTCCACCGCCCATGCACCCGCTGTGCACGGCCGCCACGACCGGCTTGCTGCACAGTTCCAGCGCGCGGATCAGCGACAGCAGGTTGGGCTCGGCAATGGCCTTGGGCGAGCCGAACTCCTTGATGTCGGCGCCGCCCGAAAAGGCCTTGCCAGCACCGGTGATGACGATCGCCTTGACGGTTGCATCGGCCTGGGCCCGGTCGATGCCATCGGCCACCGCGCGCCGGGTTTCGTAACCCAGCCCATTGACCGGCGGGTTGTTCAGCGTGATGACGGCCACCGGGCCGTGAAGCTCATAGCTCGCGCTCATGGTCGAAAGTCCCTTCAAAAGCGACGTGGGAAGACAGGAGAAAATAGAACGATCGTTCGATTCTAGAGAGAATCCGCGCCCCCTCAGTGTCTCTGCAGTGACAGCATCGCGCCTAGGTGAAACCCTGGGCTGCCGACGGTGCCATGCCCATTGGGACTGCCTCACGAAAAGCACACGGTGCAAGCCCGTGATGTTCAGTGCCGGGCGACCAGCCTTGCCTGCCCCTGAGGGGATGCGGCAGATCGCCCCAGTTCCCCGCAGCATACTGGCCGGATTTTCTGCACCGGTAGGTATCTGGTGGCCTGTTGCGTGCTCTTAATGTGGGAATGCCATCATCCGTGACACAAATCCTCGCCGGAGACCGTGAATGAAAGCCAATCTCGCCCTCACCGCCCTGCTCGTGGGCACCTTGCTGGGCGGCGCCGCGCAGGCTGCCAAGGTGGTCAACGTCGTCGACATGGGCGAATTGGGTACGGGTCTGGGCTCGGAGGCCAACGGCATCAACAACGCCAACCGCACCGTGGGCCGCGCCATCAGCCCGGTCGACTTTCAGTACCGGCAGGTTGTGTGGGACGGCATGAACATGCAGGTGTTCGACGCCTGCTGCTCGGGGTTTCTGCCCACGATCCGGTCCATCAACCTGGCCGGCGAGGTGGTGGGCGACTACTTTGCCACCCGAGACGACTCGATCCCCGTCTACTGGGATGCAGCAGGCACCTCGTACACCCTGCCCGCGCTGGGCCCCTATGGCTTCGGCTTCGCCAACGCCATCAACAACGCGGGCAAGATCGCGGGTGCATCGCTGGACGCCAACATGGACACGCATGCCGTCGTCTGGAACCGCAATACAGGCGTTCAGGACCTGGGCTTTCTCGGAGAGCCTGCCCCTGGATTCCGCCACTATGCCGAAGCCAAGGGCATCAACAACCTCGGCCAGGTGGCGGGCGTGGGCCTCGTGGGCAACGACTACCGGGCCTTCTTCTGGCAGAACGGCGCCTACACGGACCTGGGCCTGGGCGCCGCCACGCACATCAACGACGGTGGCCTGATTGCCGGCTACGCCCCGGGCCGGATCCCAGTGATCTGGACCAACGGGGTGCGGGCCAACCTGCCCGCCCTGGGTGGTGGAAAGATCGCCTACGGCCACCTGGTGAACGGCATCAACAATAAGGGCGATCTGGTCGGTTATGCGCCAGCACCCAACCCGGGGGTCTTCACCATCGCGGTGCTGTGGCGCAAAGGCAAGATCATCAATCTGGGCCACTACCCGGGTGGCACCAACAGCTATGCCACCGGCATCAACGACAAGGGCCAGATCGTCGGCTCCGGCAACTTGGTGCCCGCCGGCCCGCACCATGCCCTGCGCTGGACAGTGACGAAGGCCGGTGTGACCGTCGAACGCGATTGATTCAGCGGCTCCGCCGCCAGGCTTTCTCGAACTCCACCGCCACAAAGACGATTGCCGCCAGGCCGAAGCACAGGCCCAGTTCGCCGGCCGACAGTGCTTGGGTGTGGAAGATCGGCTGAAACCATGGCAGGTAGATGGTGGCCAGTTGCAGCACGAGCGTGAGGGCCACGGCGCCGAGCAACGGCCAGTTGCTGGTCAGCCCCTGCCTGAAGAGCGACTCACGCTCCGACCGGATCGCCAGCAGATGGGCCATCTGGGCCAGCGTGAGCACGGTGAAGACCATCGTCTGCCCGTGCGCATGAGCCTCGCCCACCGACCCGAGCGACCAGGCCTGCACGCCCAGGCACAGTGCACCGATCAGCAGGCCCACCCACAGGGCATGCTGCCACAGGCCGTGCGCGAACACACTCTCGTCCGGGGGGCGCGACGGGCGCTGCATCACTCCACGCTCGGCCGGCTCGGCCGCCAGCGCCAGGCCTGGAAGGCCGTCGGTGACCAGATTCACCCACAGGATGTGGATTGGCATCAGCGGGATCGGCAGGCCGAGCAGCGGCGCGAGGAAAAGCACCCAGATCTCACCCGAGTTGCCGGTCAACGCGTAGCGTATGAACTTGCGGATGTTGTCGAAGATCCGCCGGCCCTCGCGCACCGCCCCGACGATGGTGGCGAAGTTGTCGTCCAGCAGCACCAGGCTGGCGGCCTCGCGTGCCACGTCGGTGCCGCCCTTGCCCATGGCCACACCGATGTCCGCGCTGCGCAGTGCGGGCGCGTCGTTGACACCATCACCCGTCATCGCGACGAAGCGGCCCTGGGCCTGCAGCGCCTGCACGATGCGGATCTTCTGCGCCGGGTCGGTCCGCGCATAGACAGAGACGCGGAGCGCCGCAACGGCCAGCGCCGTGTCGTCGAGATGCGCCAGTTCGGCACCGGTGAGCACGGCGTCGGCGCCTTCCGTGGCGATGCCGAGGTCGCGCGCAATGGCCAGTGCGGTGGCCGGGTGGTCCCCGGTGATCATGACAGGCCGGATCCCGGCGGCCATGCACTCTGCCACCGCCGCGCGAGCCTCGGGGCGCGGTGGGTCAATCAGCCCGACGAGGCCCAACAGCGAAAGATCGCGTTCGAGCTCACCGGGGTTGGCTGTCGCGCCATCGCCCTCGCCGTCGCGCCGTGCCACAGCCAGCACCCGCATGCCCTGCTGGCCCCAAGCCTGTGCGGTGTCCAGCGCCTCGGCCAGTTCTGCACCGCCCACGCAACGCGGCAGCACTGACTCCGGAGCGCCCTTCACATAGGCCCGCCAGCCGGTGCCCTGTGCGTGCACGGTGCTCATGCGCTTGCGCTCGGCGTCGAACGGCCACTCGTGGCGCCGCGGCTTGGCCAGCTGCAGCGCAGCCACATCGAGCCGAGCTGACTGCGCCGCCTGCAGCAGCGCGGTCTCTGTGGGGTCGCCGACCCAGCCGTCGGCTCCCGCAGAGGCGTCGTTGCAGAGCACCACGGCTGTCCAGAGCTCCTCGTCCGGCACCCCCCAGGCGCGGTGCTCATGCAGGCTCATGCGGTTCTGCGTCAGCGTGCCGGTCTTGTCCGAACAGATCACGCTCACCGAACCCAGGGTCTCTACGCTGGGGAGTCGCCGGACCAGCGCGTTAACCGTCACCAGCCGGCGAGCTCCCAGTGCCAACAACACCGTCACCACGGCGGGCAGCGCCTCGGGGATGGCGGCCACCGCCAGGCTGATGGCGGTGAGCGCCATCAGCAAGGGCGTCTCACCGCGCAGCACCCCCACCACAAACACCACCGTGCAAATCGCCA
>CAYJEC010000066.1:0-9805 GCA_964369025.1 uncultured Ideonella sp.
ATGGCGACGACCGAAGGCTCGTCGAGCACGACCCCCTTGCCGCGCACGTAGATCAGCGTGTTGGCGGTGCCGAGGTCGATGGCAAGGTCATTGGAGAAATAGGAGCGCAGAAAACCGAACATGTGATTCCAGTGCTGGGACTGGCCAACGCGGCCAAAAAGGTCGCATATGATAACCTATCGCGCTTGCCGATTTGAGCCGATGCCGGCCCCCGCCACGGGCCGGCCAGAACCCGCCAGCCTGTCCCCCGCCATGTCCCTGACCCCGGAAGACGTTTCCCGCATTGCCCTGTTGTCCCGTATCGAGCTTTCTGCTGCCGAACGCGAAACCACGCGCGGTCAATTGAACGGCATCCTAGGATTCATCGAACAGTTGCAGGCCGTCGATACCACCGGCCTGTCCCCGCTCGGTGACCAATGGCGGTCGGAGAACCCCTTTCGCGGCAACCCCACCGCCGTGCGCATCGGCACCTCTGCCTATAACCAGAACTGCGCCCGCTGCCATGGCCTGGAGGCCATCTCCGGCGGTATCGCGCCGGACCTGCGCAAGCTCGACAACGACTGCGCGCCATTGAAGGACGAGCGGAAGAAGGCAGCCTGCGTTCAGGAAATCGACGAGTACGTGGCCACCACCGTGCGGCGCGGCCGCGTGCGCAACGGCGCGGTCTACATGCCCCCCTTCGAGGGTGTGCTCAACCAGGAGGCCGTCTGGGCGATCAAGTCCTACCTGGAATCCCGCCGCGAGCGCCCGCTGTGAGCGCCCCGGTGGCTCCAGTGAACAATGAGCCGACGATGGCCCTGCAACGTCGTCAATGGCTGCGCCTCGCGGGCGCCTGCGCGATCGGCGCCGCCGCCCCGGGCTGGGCACAGAGCCCGGCGGGCACGCCCACGCTGGACAAGCTGCGTGCCCGCGGCAGCCTCAGCGTGGCGGTGTACCAGGATCTGCCGCCCTTTCACGTGGCGGGACAGGGCATCGAGGTCGACCTCGCTGCATCCCTGGCCAAGGCCCTGGGCTTGAAGCTCTCGTTGCTGCCCTTCCAGGCAGGCGAGAACATGGCCGACGACCTGCGCAACATGGTCTGGCGCGGCCACTACCTGGGCTTCGGCCCCGCCGACGTGATGCTGCACGTGCCGGTGGACCGGCCCCTGATGCAGGCCAGCCCGCAGGTTCAGATCTTTGCCCCCTTCTATCGCGAGCGGGTGATGATCGCCCGAGACCTGAAGTCCGTACCGACGCTGGAATCGATGGATTCGCTGCGAGGCCGCCGCATCGCCGTGCCGGGCCAATCACTTGCTGGCTGGCTGCTGATCGGCGCTGACAGCGGAGCTTACAGGGAGCAACTCGACACCACAGCACGCAATGGCGTGGAGGCGGCACAGGCGCTGCTGCGCGGCGAGGTGGCGGCCGCGGCTGGCCACGGCTCGGAGCTGGAATCGGCGCTGGGCAAGGACGATCGATTCGCCATCGAGCCACTGCCCTTGCCACGCATGCGCGACGGCTGGGCCGTGGGCTGTGCGGTGAAGGCCGATGCGACGGACCTGGCGCAAGCCGTGCAGGCCGCGATCAACCAGATGGCGCAATCGGGCGAGATGCGTGCGATGTTCGCCAAGGGCGGGCTGGGCTGGCGCCAGCCCTGAGGGAGAACCCGAGGCGGTCTTCCCCCTCGTGAGAATCGTTGAAGCTTGTAGGCCCCCAGGCGGGCGTGTCGCGTGGACACTCTGGGTTCGGAATGACCCTTCCAACCCCCACGTCGATACCCTCGATATTTCCACTGGAGTCCTGAGAATGACGAAGACGAGCTTCCCGGTGTCCCGCCTGTGTGCCGGCCTGGGCCTGGCGTTTGCCCTGTTGGGCGCGGGTGTCGCGCATGCCGCCGACACCACCCGCGTGATCGTGTCCTTCAAGCCCGGCTCGCAAGCCGCGCAGCTGGCCCGTGCTGCCATCGCCAAGGCCGGTGGCAAGATCAAGCTGGAGATCCTCGGTGGCGGCGCCGTTGCTGTCGAGCTGTCGAGCGGGGCCGTGGCCGCGCTGAAGAAGCACTCGGCCATCGCGCTGATCGAGGAAGACGCCAAGCGTTACCCGCTGGCCTCCACCGAGCCGTCGGGCCCCCCGTACAAGCCGGGTCAGCTGGTGCCTTACGGCATCAAGCTGGTCCAGGCCGACCAACTGCCCAACCATGACACCTTGGCTGGCAACCGCACGGTCTGCATCATCGACTCAGGCTACGGCCTGGGCCACGAAGACCTGCCCACCGCCACCGTCACCGGTGACGACGACATTGGCGGCGCGGGCCCCTGGTCGGTCGACGGTTCGCACCACGGCACCCACGTGGCCGGCACCATTGCCGCGCTGAACAACAAGAACAAGGGCGTGGTCGGCGTGCTGCCCCGCAAGAAGGTCAAGCTGCACATCGTCAAGGTGTTCGGCGACGACGGTGCCTGGGCCTACTCGTCCACCCTGGCCAACGCTGCCAAGAAGTGCCAGGCCGCCGGTGCCAACGTCATCAGCATGTCGCTGGGCGGCCCGCTGCCCAACGCCACCGAGCGCACGACCTTCGACAACCTGAAGGCTGCCGGCATCCTGTCGATCGCTGCCGCGGGCAACGGTGGCAACACCCAGACCTCCTACCCCGCCGGCTACGGCGCGGTGATGTCGGTGGCCGCCCTGAACGAGAACAAGGAGTGGGCCACCTTCTCGCAGCGCAACTCCGATGTCGAGATCGCCGCCCCGGGCGTGTCGGTGCTGTCGACCGTGCCGATGGGCACCGGCTCTGACTCGTCCCTGGTCGTGGGTGCCACCACCTACGCGCCGGGCGGCATGGACGGCTCGCCCAAGACCACCGCGACGGCGGCCCTGGCCAACTTCGGCCTGGGTGATGCCATCGACACCAGCGTCTCCGGCAAGGTCTGCCTGATCGCCCGCGGCAACATCGCTTTCTCCGAGAAGGTGCTGAACTGCCAGAACAGCGGCGGCATTGGCGCGGTGGTCTTCAACAACGTGGCTGGCGGCTTCGGCGGCACGCTGGGTGGCGTGGCCACCACGATCCCGTCGGTCACCGCGTCGGACACCGAAGGCGCCGCGATGCTGGGCCAGTTGGGCCAGTCCACCACCGTGACCGTGGAGGCGTCGAACTACGCCTTCTTCGACGGCACTTCGATGGCCACGCCGCACGTGTCGGCCGTCGCTGCCCTGGTGTGGAGCTACTTCCCCACCTGCACCGGCGAACAGATCCGCATCTCGCTGAACAACAGCGCGCTGGACCTGGGCAATGTCGGCCGTGACGTGAAGTTCGGCTACGGCCTGGTGCAAGCCAAGTCGGCCTACGACCGCATCACCGCGCTGGGCTGCGGCAACTGATCAGGGCCTGACAAACCGCCCCGCATAAGTGGGGGTCGGCAGAGCTCGCGTCGAGAGACGCGGGCCTCGCCGGCCCCCTCTTTCGTTTGTGGCTCGATGGTTGGTTCACTCCCAACCGAAGTGAACCCGCACCGCGCGCGCCGTGACGTTGATCGGCACCGTGCCGGATTGGGCAAGTTGCAGCAGGCGTGGCGAGCGCAATCCACCGGCGTCCTGCCCCAGCACCACCACGGCACGCAGGTGCCAGCCTTCGCCGCTGAAGTGCGCCAGGTAGCTGGCCGCGTCCGGGCACTGTTCGCGGTGGTTCGGGTTGGCGTTGGGGGTCAGGCAGCACAGCACGGCCGAGCAGCGCATGCGCCCCGCCTCGGCCATGAAGTCTTGAGGCGTGGTCTTGGTGTCCTGCAGGGAGCCGACGCGGGCGTACAAGCGCAGAGGTGCCTTGCCGCCTGTGGGCAGGATGTCGCGCACACTGCGGTTGAAGCAGCCGGTGAGGCTGCGGATCAGTGAGGACTTGCGGGTGTTCGGGTTTCCGACGACGAGGTACAGGTCCATGGGGTGTCAGCCGACGGTCTGGGTAGGGGAAGCCATGGGCAGGCCATGCAAGTCACAGGCCACGTCGGGCCGGAACGCATGGCGCTTTGGGGTCAAGTCGACCCTCCGGCAAGAGGTGCCACCAGGCCCACCACGGCCAACACCGTGGCCAGGACAGCCAGCACGGCCAGCCAGACCGTGCGTCGGCGGTTCGCCTCGGCCCGCTGGATCAACTGGGTGTTCTGGTCGGCGAGTGACTTGATGAGTTCGGTGGATTCGCGCATCTGCGCCTGAAGCCCGGCCGTGCCGGCTTCCAGCGCGGCGATCCGCGCCTCGAGGGCGCCGATCAGCTCGGCCGGCGTGGCCGGCAGGGTGCTGTCGGGCGGCGCGGTGGGCACGGGCGCCGGGGGCTGGCCGGACACCGTGTTCCACAGCTTGCGTGCCCCTTCAGCCAGCTTCGGTGCGTTGCTGATGACCTCTGACCACGGGACATGCTGAAGAACGGCAAGCCACGGTGCAACCATGCGGAACCCTTTCCTGCGCGGCACCAGGAGGCGCCGTCCGGATCAGCATAGCTCAGCCGGCCTTCAACTCAAGGGGTGGGCGCCATCACCATCAGGCCCGATGCGGTGTTGGAGATCGGGATGTGGTAGTTCTGATGCACACGCGTCACCTTGTCGCCCAGCGCGCCGCGGGTGGCCAGCCACATCAGCAACTCGACGCCCTGCGTGCCGGTCTTCTCCACCAGTTCATGGATGCTGAACTGCGTGGCCCAGCGCGGGTCGTGCAGCAGGCTCTCCATGAACTGCAGGTCGAAGTCCTTGTTGATGAAGCCGGCGCGTTCGCCGTCCAACTGGTGCGACAGGCCGCCGGTGCCGAGGATCGCCACCTTGGCATCGCTGTCCCACGAAGCCACCGCACGGCCGACGGCCTCGCCCAGCGCATAGCAGCGCCGCGCGGACGGCAGCGGGAACTGGACCGTGTTGATGCACACCGGCACCACCTTCACCGGCCACTTCTGGTCGGGGTACAGCAAGGCCATCGGCAACGTGAACGCATGGTCGACCACCATCTCCTGGCAGGTCGTGAGGTCGAACTCGTCGGCGACCAGTGAGTTGATCAGGTGCCAGGACAGGTCCTGCTCGCCTGCAAAGGGCGGCACCTGCGGGATGCCCCAGCCCTCGTCGGCATTGCGGTACTCCGGCGCCGCGCCGACCGCGAAGGTGGGCATCTTGTCGAGAAAGAAGTTCAGGCCGTGGTCGTTGTAGAGCACGACGATCACGTCCGGCTTTGCCTGCGCGAGCCAGCGATGAACCGGCGCAAATCCGTCGAAGAAGGGTTTCCAGTAGGCGTCACCCTGCAGGTTCTTGGCGATCGCGCGGCCGATGGCCGGGACGTGGGAGGTGGTGATGCCACCGACGATGGTTGCCATGATGTCTTTCCCCGATTCAGTGCGCGTAGGCGGCCAGCTTGGCCTTGAAGGCGTCCTTGGTCATGCCTGTCTGCTGAGCACCCAGGTCCTGCACGTCCAGGCCCAGGATGCCGGCGAACTTGGCCAGGTAGTACACATTGCCGCCGGCGGCAATGAGTTGCAGCACGTTGCGTGCACGGATGGCCTCGCGCTGAGGCTCGTTCAGGCCGTAGCGGGCGCAGTAGGCGTCCTCGTCCTTCAGGAACTCGGCGCGGTTCTCGGCGCTGTTGAACGAGTAGCACATCTTGTTCAACGCATAGCCCTTGCGGGCCTGCGTGCCGTCGAACAGCGTGGTGCCGGGGATCTCGGGTGCGGACATCGCCTGTCTCCTGAATTGAGTTGGATCAATGCCCGCTGTCGCAAGCCGATGGCGGCAGTGTGGCGATGACCCTGGCCGCGATAAAGCGGGCCATACTCATTTGACGCATGAACGAAATCGATCATTCGGATCTGGATGGCCACCTGCTGCGCCTGTTGGTGGCGGTGCACGAGGAGGGCTCTGTCACCCGTGCCGCGCAACGCCTGGGCGTCACCCAGTCGGCCGTGAGCCATGGCCTGGACCGGCTGCGCGCCATCGTTGGCGACCCGCTGTTCGTGAAATCCGGGCGCGGCATCGTCGCCACCGCGCTGGCCGAGCCCCTGGTGCTGCGTGCTCGCAGCTTGCTGGAGGATCTGCGCAGCTTCAGCCTCGCGGCCGGTTTCGATCCGGCTCGGCTGCACGCCTGTATCACCGTGGCCGCCAACGACCTGCAGCGCGACCTGCTGCTGCCGCGCTGGCTGCGCCGCCTGCGCGCCGAGGCGCCAGGCCTGACGCTGCGGGTCATCCCGTCCGGCGCCGCCGAACCGGCGTTGTTGCGTGAACAGGCGTGCGACCTGGTCATCACCCCGCGCCCGCCCGAGGCGACCGACATCTTCCAGAAGCGCCTCTTCGAGGACCGCTACCGGGTGTTCTACGACGCGGAGCAGCGCAGTGCGCCGGGCGACGAAGCCGCGTACCTGGCGGCCGAGCATGTGAGCGTTCTGTACGAACCGCGGCGCCGGCTGGACATCGACGACTGGCTGGCCGAGCGCGGGGTGCAGCGCCGCATCGTCGGCACGGTGCCGGGCTTCGCCGGCTTGGCAGGGCTGTTGCACGGCGGCCCCTGGCTGGCCACTGTGCCCAGCCTGTTGGGCGTGGGTGCACTGCGCGGCTTGGCCTCGGCCGAGGTGCCGCTGCCGACGCCACCACTGCCGATGTACATGGTCTGGCACCGCCGCCAGCAGGCTGATCCGGTGCACCAGTGGCTGCGTGCGGCGCTGGAGGCGGTGGCGGCAGAAGCGGTGCCCTAGTCGACCTCGACTTCGTCGGCCGGCCGGTCGAAGTAGTGCAGGCCGATCAGCAGCAGCGCGGTCACCGGCACCATGGCCATCGGGTGCACCACGCCTGCCACCAGGGGCGCCACCATCAGGAACAGCCGCAGGCCCCAGCTGTACATCAGTCCGGCGCGGCGCACGTGGTTGGCCGCCATCGGGTTCAGCGCTGGACGGTCCGGGTGGTCCACCGGCATCGACATGATGAAGCCGGCGTGGCTGTAGTGGCGCATGGCCAGTGCCGAGCACACGTAAGAAGCGAACAAGGTGCCTACCAGCATGGCCTGCAGCACCGTGTGCAAGGTGTTCTCGCCCGACCAGCGCGCCAGGTTCGCCGCGAGTGTGGCGCCGGCCAGGGTCACCGCGCCCATCACCGCCAGCGCGGCGGTGGAGGCCGAGATGGTGGCAGACATCAGCGAGTTGCGCAGCGCCTGAACCGCCACGATCTCGAAGCCCGGGCGGTCTGAAAGGGCCGTCACCCAGTGCATGCGCAATTTCGCGTTGGCATAGCGCGCCAGCTTCTCGGGTTGGCGCTGCCCCAGGTGGTGGATGCGCCACTCGTAGCCGATGACCAGCACCAGGCTGATGGCAAAGCCGATCCACGAGGCCATCACGTTCATCGCGTTCCCGCCGCTTGCTTATGCATTCCGCGATGATAGAGGCGCGGCGGCGTGCCGCCGATTGGCCCACCCGTCATTCACAACCTCTTCATTGGAGGCTCACGCCACTGTCATTCCGGCTTGCCAGCATCGGTCCTCCATTTGCCAGGAGGATTACGATGACCCGGTCCAACCCCTTCTCACGGCTCGCGCTTGCCTGCGTGCTTGCTGCAGCCGGCCTTCCAGTGGCCCATGCCGCTGGCAGCCTGTCCGGCTTCGCGCTGATGCCTGCCGACACCTTCTCGCCCGGCCCGACCTCGGGCCAATTCGCCAGCGGATCCAATGGTCGCAGCCTGCCGCTGGTCGACAAGCAGCCGGTACAGGGCTTCTCGGGTGTTTTGCCGGGCCCAGTCGAAGGGACGTTCCTCGTGATGCCTGACAACGGTTTCGGGACCAAGGCCAACTCGCCCGACACCTTGCTTCGCCTTTACACCGTGCGGCCCGACTTTCGCCTGTGGACCGGCAGCGAGGCCACCGGCAGCGGTGAGGTGGTTCCCGTGGACCGAGACACCGGGGCCACGCTGGCCTCGTTCGACAGCCGAAGCATGATCCGTCTGCACGATCCCGACCACCGCCTGGGCTTTGCGTTGGTGGCCGATGCCAGCGTGTACCCCTATGCCGGCAGCGGGCCCGGCAGTGCCGACATTTCTGTCGACCCCTCCATCCGCGCCCGTCGCCTGTTGACCGGCTACGACCTGGACATCGAATCGGTGCGCATGGACCGCAAGGGCCACCTGTGGTTTGGCGACGAGTTCGGCCCGTTCCTGGTGCAGACCAACGCGCGAGGCAAGGTGCTGCGCGCCGAGGTGTCGATGCCTGGTGTGATGTCGCCGGACAACCCCTACCTTGGCGGCGGCACGGCCAACCTCGGCCGCTCGCGCGGCTTCGAGGGCATGGCCATCGATGCCTCAGGCAAGACGCTGTACACCTTGTTGGAAGGCACCGTGACGGGCGACCCGGCCGGCAGCCTGCGCATCAATGCGGTCGACGTGTCGAGCGCCAGCTACACCGGTGCGCAGTGGCTCTACAAGCTGGAGCCTCAAGGCACCAACATCGGCGACATGACACTCGTCAATGGCCACCAGTTCCTGGTGATCGAGCGCAACGGAACCGAAGCGACGCGCTTCAAGAAGATCTACTTGATCGACCTGGATGTGGTGGATGCCAACGGCTTTGTCAGCAAGACCGAGGTGGTGGACCTGATGAACGTGGCCGACCCATACGATCTGAACCAGGATGGGCTGGACGTATTCACCTTCCCGTTCGTGACCATCGAGGACGTGCTGGTGCTGGACGCCACCACGCTGCTCGTGATCAACGACAACAACTACCCCGGCAGCAGCCGCGACCCGGGTGTGCCGGATCCGACCGAGTTCCTGCGCATCACTCTCGACAAGCCGCTGCCCTTGGCTCCGCGCTGAATTGCCCTCCGGCCCCTTCAGCCGGCGGGCTATTCGCGTTCGAGATTCGCCGCACGCGCCACCTCGCCCCAGTGAGCAATTTCGCTGGCCAGCAAGGAACCCAGTTCCGCCGGGCTGCCTGCCTGCGGCTTCACCCCGAGGTCGTGCAGGCTCTTGCGCACCCCGGGCTGGCTGACTGCCTCCTGCGCGGCCCGGCCCAGGCGCTCGATCACAGCGGGTGGTGTGCCTGCCGGGGCGGCGAGCGCGTTCCAACTGTCCACCGTGTAGCCCTTGATGCCCTGTTCGACCACGGTGGGCACCTCGGGCAGCAGCGGGAAGCGCGCGGTGCCTGTCACCGCCAGTGCCCGGAGGGTCTTGCCGGCGAGTTGCGGCAGCAGCGGGCCGAGGATCTCGAATACCACGTCCACATCGCCCGAGCGCAGGGCGTTGATCACTGCCGGCGAACCCTTGTAGGGCACCACCGTGGCCTCGATGCCGGCGCGCGACTTGAACAACTCTGCTGACAGGTGCTGCGTGCTGCCGACGGTGATGGTGCCGATGGTCAGCTTGCCGGGCTGGGCGCGGGCGTAGTTCAGCATCTCAGCCAGCGTCTTGAAGCGCGAGTCCGCGTTGACGGCGATGCCCAGTTCGAAGAAGCCCAGCGTGCTGATCGGCGCCAGGTCTTTCACCACGTCGAACGGCAGCTTCTTCATCAGGTGCACGCTGACGGCAGTGGCGTTGCTCATCAGCAGAAGGGTGTGGCCATCTGCCGGCGCCTTCAGCACGGCCTGGGTGGCCACGATGCCGCCGGCGCCCGGCTTGTTGTCGATGATCACCGGCTGCCCCAACGTGGCAGCCACGGCCTGGCCCACGGTGCGGGCGGTGATGTCGGCCACACCGCCCGGGGCAAAAGGCACGACGAGGGTGATGGGGCGGTCGGGGAACCTGCTCTGAGCCCGCACCGCCGGAGTCGCCAGGCCCATGGCGGGCAGGATGGCAACCAGATGTCGGCGGCGAAGCAACTCAGAACTCCTCGG